>CAZRPQ010000001.1:0-45703 GCA_964601725.1 uncultured Salinivenus sp.
TAACACTAATGCAGTATTTATCTGTATTCTCATGAGTGCTCTAGCCTCTCAAATGCGACTATCATGATCGGTGGGGGAACCATGTAACTGAAAGGCGCTTTTCTGGTCAACTTCTGAGTGAGAGAATCCAGTCCACTGGTTACATCCAGTACGAGTTGCACGATGGCTCAGGAGTTAGTGGGACTGAGCTCAGGCTTGCCCACCGTATGGTGATGAAAGCCTTCGGACCGGAACAGCCCTCCGAGAAGCATGACCATGTCAATCATATTGATGGCAACCGTGCTAACAACCACATTTCGAATCTCGAATGGGTTACCGCGCAAGAAAACGAGTTGCATAGCAAACTTTTATCACTGCTGGACAAAAATGGCCCAAAGCAGACCGCAGAATTGGTCACTAGATGGATTAACACTGCCGCCGGACAGCCTCTTTTAGATCTCTCGGATTCTACTTAAGCTACTGGAATAGACTGCCTGTGATCCAACATAAATTGCGTTATGTGTGGTTTTGAGAAGCTGACAGTTTTATTTGGCGATAAAAGAGATTCCAGTAATCCGCCCCTATCGAACTCTGAGATCTAATCTTGCAAGACACAAGCCACGCCGAAATGGATGCCTCCGACGATACCCCAACATCAGCCCTTCAGGTCCAAGCCGACAACCCTTCCGACGCTCAAAAAGTCTCTCGCCGTGACGATGAGAATCTACCGTACAATGCCCCCCGTGAGGCAAACTGCTCCATTGACTCGGACCAATTATTGGTAGAACGTTGGCTCGCCGAAAAAAGCGAACGTACTGTGAGCGCATATTCTCGTGACCTTGAGCAGTTTGTCAACTTCGTTGATCTGCCCTTGCGCTATGTCACATTGGGTCACCTACAAGAATATCGCGAACACTTGGTGGATCAGGGATACGCTAAGTCGTCGCAGAAGCGGAAACTCTCTGCTGTTAAAAGTATCTTTACATTTGGGACGAAGCTTCGGTACTTTGCACACAATGTTGGGGCAGCGCTCTCCACCCCGTCTGTGCGGAACGATCGGGCAGAGCGGATCTTGCCTGAGTCTGACCTATGGGCCATTTTGCGGGACGAAAGGGATCTCCGAAATCACGTACTGCTTCGTCTCTTCTATGCCTCTGGGGGGCGCATCTCCGACGTCGAAGACCTGCGCTGGCGGGACTTAAAGGACCGGCCCGACCTGAAGGGTCCCAATGGCCGCCCCGGCGGACAGGTAACTTTCTATGGCAAAGGGGGCAAAACCAGGGCCGTCACGCTGTACAGCAGGGTCTGGAGTCTCATTGTTCGACTCCGAAACGAGGAAGAAGCTGAAGGCTACGGAGGCCCCGACGATCCAGTTTTCCGCTCCCAGAAAGGCGGTTGCTTGTCCCGGTGGCAGATCTGGAACCTCGTTAAGAAAGCTGCAACACGGGCCGGCGTGAAACTCACTGAGAAGACGGATGCCGACGGGGCTGTAAAACTGGACGAAGACGGCGCCCCCATCATGACGTCCGAGGTCTCCCCCCACTGGTTTCGACACGCCCACGCCTCGCACGCCCTCCAGAAAGGCGCCGATCTCGAACTCGTGCGCGAGACCCTCGGCCACGAGAGCATCGAGACGACCAAGACCTATCTCCACGCTCAGCCTGGAAAGTCATCTTCCTACTACGTCGACGAGGCGCCCGACTTCGACGGGTAGTTCCTTTACCCATCGCTTGACCTACCGCGCGCCAGTACATCGAGTTGGTGAGCGATGTAAATCAGATCGCCCTCCTCGATCTGGCGGCGGCGCGTGGAGATCCAGTCGGAGAAGCCTGCGGGGTCCAGCTCGGGGTGGTCCGCGAGTTCCGTTTCGACGAAGTGCAGAATGTGATGCAGGAAGTACGCTTCATCGCCGGGGTAGCCCCCATTTCGAGGAACAACGACCCAGTCGGAGGCGCCCGCCTCCAGGAGCATAGCGCCTGCGTCGCGGAGGTGGGTCAGGAGCCGACGCCCACAGTGCGCTCCGGCCCGGCCTCCCTCCCGGTCGGGCGGTCCCGCCATGCTTTCGTGGTAGAGCCGCTCGATACGAGCGTCGAGATCGGGATCAACCGGGGGCTCAAACGCCGTTACGCCGTCGAAGTGAATGGGCAGGTACCACAGGCCGCCCTCCCGGAGCAGCGGGCCTAAGGCGCGGAGGGCAGCCGGAATGTCGAGAAGATCGAGGACGGCCTGCGCGATAATCGCATCGTAGGACTTCTCCTCGTGGGCGGCCGCCACGTCGAACAAGTCGGCCGTTATGAAGCGGACCGACACCTCAATCGGGCCGTCCGTCGGGCCGTCCGTCCAGACCTGCGTCTCTTGTCCAGACACGCTATACCCTCGGTCTTGAGCCCAGTCGCGCAACGCGTCCCTCGCTGCCTCAATGTTTTCGGCTTCAATGTCAACGAGCGTATAGTGTACGGCATTAGGAGTCCTTCCCTCAAGTGCCTCCACGACCCGCTCCACAGTGGCACCCACGCCCCCTCCCACCTCCAGGATGCGGACCGGCGATGATTCCGACGGCCCGAGGTCCTCGACAAACTGGGACCAGACGCGCTGATTGAGCGCCCGTGTGTCGACAGTCTTCTTGGCCCGGAGGTAGCGGGAATAGCTGTAGGTATCGGGCTCGGTCACGAAACGTTGGTCAATTGCGGAGCAGGAGCATTTGCGAGTCGATCGAGGAACGACGCCACGCGGCGACAGGTCTCTGTCCACGTCGGCGTGGATCGGTACTGCGCCACCGCGGCACGGCCCAGTTCGGCGAGGCGCTCTCGGTTGGTCCCCCACGCGTCGATTGTCTCTGCGATGCCGACGGCCGTCTCGACGAGTCGCCCGGTTTGGCCGTCGCGTACCACGTCGCGCGCACCGCCGTTCGGGCTCGCAAGGACGGGAAGGCCACGGCCCATCGCCTCGACGTAGACGATGCCGTACCCTTCGTGGGCCGACGGCACAGCGAGCACGTGCGAGGCATCGAGCAGCTGTTTCAGGCCGTCGTCTGGCAGCTGGCCGTGTACAGACACCCGAGACGGATCACCAAGCCGGCGAATGCGCTCGCGAAGGGTCTCCGTGTATGAGCGGTTCGCCGTAGCGTCGCCGACGATGTCGAGTCTCCAGGCCGCGGAATCGACGTGCGAGAGCCCTTCAATCAACAGGTCAGGGCGCTTTCGCGGAATGAGATTGCCAACGAAGAGAATGCGGAGTGGCCCGTCGGAAGCGGCCCGGCGGTCAATGTCCTCGGTCGATAGTGGCGGTCCGAAGCGGCGTCCGCTGGGGCGGGCCACCACGTGCGGCCGGGCACCGGCCAGGGACTCGACGGACTGTTTCGTCGATCGGCTGTTGTAGATGCGTGCGTCCGTGGCCCGTAGATAGAGCCACTCCAGGTAGCGAGTGGCTGCCGTCGAGGGGCCCGAGTGATGCTCCTGGGCACGAAGGTGGTGGACAATGGCGACAATCGGAGCCTCAATGCGTCGCTGCAACCAGTAATTTCCGACGGCGAGCGACGCGTGGTTGAGTTCGTCCTGGAGAAGGATGTCGAGGTCGGCCGAGGCGAGACGGTCCCAAAACGGAAGGTTCACGTTGTCGACCGGTCGGAGGGGGTAGGAGCGCTCCGGTTGGGGAAATACAATGACCTCGTCGCCTCGGGCCTCAAGATGCTCGACGAGCTTACGGTCGTAGAGGTACCCGCCGGACACCTGATTCAGATCTTCGTAAACGATGAGGCCGATGCGCATCAGTAGGGCCAATGGACAATCGGGAAGATCGAATCACGCCGTGTACGAGGCCCAGGCATCCTCGTCCTCCCAGATCTTCACGGTCGTGTCTAGACCGTCTGTGTCGAGCTGTTCGTGGAGAGACACGCAGAAGATTCGCGAGAAGTGCTCGATGCTCGGGTTCAGTCCTTCAAACTCCGGAAGATCATTCAGCGTGGCGTCGCGGTACCGGTCGACGAGAGCGTCGAGCGCGTCCTCAACCTCAACGATGTCGACGAGGTAGCCGTGCTGATTCAGTTCCTCCCCCTCCAACAGCACTTCAACCTCGAAGTGGTGCGAGTGCCATTCGTTTTCGGGACCGCAGTTCGGGACAGTAAGGTAATGCTGAGCCACGAAGTCGCGGCGGACCATCAACTGGTACATCCTGCTCGGAAGGTGGATTTCGAAAAAGAAGGCGAGCTACTCGTACACGAAGATCGGCTGCAACATCGACCGGTCCGCCGCCAACTGCTCGTAGACGGACGGCGCCTCGTCGACTGTGAATTGATCCGAAATCAAGCGGCTGGGCTTCACGTCCCCCAGCAGATCCAGCACCACGGACATCCGGCGATCCTTCGACCACCGCCCCTGGTGTCTCGGATCGATTGTGCTTACCTGACTGGAAATGATGCGCATCCGCGACCGATGGAAGTGGCTCCCAAGATCAATCGGAGCCGTTTTCGTTCCGTACCACGACCCCACCACAAGCCGTCCGGCAAACCCGGTGCACTGGACGGCATCGTTCAGGACGGAGGGCTTCCCCGTAAGCTCGTAGACGAGATCGGCCCGTGCGGAATCGGAGGGCGACGGCGCGTCGCTTGACGGTGCTGCGCCGAAGACTGCACCCTGCTCCAGCTCCGCGACCGACGCCACGGCCGAAGCCCCCAGCGCTTCGGCGTGGGACCGACGAGAAGCAGCCGGGTCCACGGCCGCGAGAGTGCCGAGCGGATGGTCGGCGAGGAGGCGTGCTGTCAGAAGCCCCACGACGCCCTGCCCAAAGAGAAGGACGGTCTCCCCAATCATAGGACGGCCGTCCATCACCAGGTTCACGGCCGTCTCCAGCGAAGGAATCATCACGGCGTCCGTGGAGGCCACCGACTCCGGGAGCCGAATGAGGGCGCCGGGGGAGGCCAGAAACCGAGAGACGTGCGGCTGAAACGAAAAGACAGGCGCGCCTCGCCAGTCGCCGGGGACCTCTTCCCCCAGGGCCTCGACCTCTCCGACGCAGGCATAGCCATACGAGATCGGGTAGGACAGGTCATCGCCCTGGAGGGCATCAATCGAGGCGTCGGCGTCGAGGTCACCGGGCACGTTTCCCTGATACACCAGACGCTCAGTCCCAGGACTGATGGCGGAGTACTCGGTACGCACCCGCACCTCATTCGGGCCGGGCGACGGCACGTCCTCCGCAATCACCTCTGCCTCGCCGGGGGCCGGGAATTGGACCCGGCGACGGGTGTCCGTGGTCATAGGAACGCTGGTTCTTCAAGACATGAGCGTACGAGCGCTACGACGCACTACTCCGAGGGCGGCCAGACTGGATCGCCCTCCAGAACCAGATCCTCTCCGTACCACCGATGCTGGATGTTCTTTAGGCGAGGGAATCCCTCGGCGTCCCCGGACGCATCGGTTCCGTCGGAGGCAGCGATCGGATCAAGCGCAGAGGTGCCCCCCACGAACATCGGAGCGACCGTAAGGATGACCCGCTGGACCCGTTGCTCCCGCAGAAAGTTCGTCAGGATCTGCGTGCCCCCCTCCACCATCACGCTCGTGACCTGCCGCTCCCCCAGCGCATCGAGGAGCGAACCTAAACACACGCCTCCATTGGGCGCGCAGGGGAGTTCAACGACCGTCGCCCCCTTCGATTCGAGGTGTTCGCTACGGCCGTCTTCTGAATCCGGGCCGGTAAAGATGAGAGGATCGGGACCCTCGCAGTCGAGGAGGCGAGCATCGAGGGGGAAACGAAGCGAGGAGTCCAGCACGATGGGCACAGGGTGGTTTCCCTCACCTCGCCGGACGGTGAGACGAGGGTCGTCGGCAAGGACCGTTCCGATGCCCACCAGAATGCCGTCGTGAAGGGCCCGAAGGCGATGGGTGAAGCCCAACGATTCTTTGCCACTGATGGAGAGCGGCGAGCCCGAGGCCGACGCAATGGATCCATCCAGACTCTGCGCATAGGTGAGAGTCACAAATGGAACCTGATTCTGGTCGAAGTAGCGCTCCGCCCGCTGTTCCAGCGACTGTAGGGAGTTGCCGTGTTTGTTTCCCTGAGAGTGCCCGTTCGTCGGGCCCAGGTCCAGAATGTGCCGCATCCGGTTTACTTTCGTCCGGAGGTAGTCCGCGTTATGGCGGTTGACGTGCGGCTCTAGGGGGGCACGCTCCGTGATATCAACGCCGTGGGCGGTAAGGTTTTCGATTTTCTCAGGATTGTTCGTGAGCAGCTGCACCGACGACACGCCGAGGTCGTCCAGAATCCTCGCTGCAATTGCGTAATCGCGTTCGTCGGCGCCATGCCCGAGCATTCGATTCGCCTCGACGGTGTCGTATCCCTCATCCTGCAGGTTGTAGGCGCGCAACTTGCTCAGCAACCCAATGCCGCGTCCCTCCTGGCGGAGATAAATGATAATGCCCTGTCCCTCTTCGGCGACTCGCCGCATGGACGTATCAAGCTGCTCTCCACAGTCGCACCGGAGCGAGCCGAGCACGTCTCCGGTAAAGCACTCGGAATGAGCGCGCACGAGAACGTCCTCGCGCCCTTCGACCTCGCCACAGACCAGTGCGAGATGATCCTTGTCGTCTTCGCTGTTCTCGTAAAGCGAGAGCGTAAACTCACCGTCAGCTGTCGGAATTCGGGCACTGGTAAGACGACGAACGGATGGGATCTCCATGGTAGAAACGTATTGTAAGTCTCGTTGTGAAGTAATTGGCGGAGCCGATGTAACAAATCATCTGGGGAGGCTGCCTCCACCCAGGAACCTCTCGCCGGCGTACTTCCCTGCTTTAGACGGGACATCTGGACGGGATTCGGAGCGACCTTCCATTCGGAAAACAAGGCACCATTGCACGCCGCAAATCAACCACCGAAATGACCGGTTGCCAGTCGGTGTTTCCCAAGAGGAGGTCCGTTACTTGATTAGAAGAACTCAGAATCGGGGGACTCGTCCGTCTGGTAATGGGGCGCAGGACCCTTCGGAGATGTCATACTCGTCTCTCACTCCTCCTGTTTTTGGGTGCTTTTATTCCAATAGCAGAAACGAAAAAGAGGGCAGGTTGGCGGACCAGAAACCTTGAATTATGGTGGAAGCACGTAGTTTTTACCAATTGGGCAAGACTATTTCCAAACGTTCAAGGTGTCACAACGGTTGGCTATCTTCAATCCAAAGTTCGCCTAATATCTCTTTCTGAACGTTCTCAGCCCCTATCCGAACATGAGCTTCAATCCGATTACCGTCGGAGCTCAGTATCCCGGCATTAGCCGCGGACTGAGTGCTGACCTTCTTGCCACCCAGGCCCTTTCCGGGAGAGCACTCCCCATTTGCACGACTCATGTCGTGGCGGGCAACGGCGTGGTGACGGATGTGTTAAACGTTCCCACTGATACCGTTTCGGCACAATTGGAACATGTGTTGGAAACGAGGAGTCCGACCAGCGCCAAGGTGGGAATCATTGGGGCCTCCCCAACTGTAGCCCGGGTATTCGACCATCTGAATCGACTGGAGGGACCCATCGTCTTTGACCTCACGATCAGTGGTCCCAGCGGAGAAGATGTGCTGGGCCAGCAAGGCCTCGATGAGGTTATGAACCACCTCAGCGCGCCGGATCTCGTGACCATTCGGCTTACCGATGCCTCCCTGGTGGCGGGCATGGAGATTCCGAGTCTCGACGACGCACAAGTGGCGGCCCAGCGCCTCGCCCAGCAGGGAGCACGTCGCGTCCTTATCCGCTGCGGAAAACTCCCGACCCACTTTTACGATAAGGAGGCCACGCCTCCGGACTACGCACTGGACCTGTTTTACGATGGTGAAGATTTTGCCCTCTTTGAAGCTCCGTACCTGTCTGGCCTCGACGAGCATCACGGAGCCTCAAGCGGTCTTCTCCTGCCCTTGCTCAAAAATCTGCAAAGCGGAATGGAGCTTGAGCCCGCCCTTCAGAAAGCTAAGGGCCGCGTATCGGAGGCTCTGCGAGCGGCTCAACAGCAAGAGAATCAAGGGGTGACCTTCTTTGACGCCCTTGAGAAAGAACCGACAATCTCGGAGGTTTGACCGACCCTGCGTATCTGAGTCCCAACTACATGGCAACATTCCCATCCCTATGACTGAGAAGGAGAAGGATCAATCGAAGGCCACCATCTACGATGTCGCCGACCACGCGGGCGTAGCCATTTCGACGGTCTCGCGGGTGCTGAACGACTCTCAGGACGTTGCTGACGGAACCCGCGAGCGGGTGCTGAGCGCGATCCGGGAGCTTCAGTTTCGCCCAAATCGAACGGCAAAGTCTCTCGCTCAGCACTCGACGAGAACCATTGCGGTGGCTGTTCCCACGTTCACCACGCCCTTCCACACCGAGTTGCTGAAAGGGGTTCGAGATCGTCTCGACGACGAGGACGTGGACCTCCTGCTCTGTGACCTGGAGTGGGAGGCTCCACAGGCGACGCTCCACAATTTCCTTGAGGGAGGAGCCATGGAAGGGCTCCTCCTGGTCGGAGTCGCGGCCGACGATGAGCTGGCGGAAGAGCTAAGTATGCTCGGGATTCCCGTCGTACTCGTCGGAACGCACCTGGACGGCTTCGACTCGTTCTTCTGGGAAGATGAGCCCGGGGCAAAGCTTGCCGTCAATCACCTCCTCGAGGAAGGCTACACTCGAATTGGGATGATCACCACGCCCCACAACAATCGAATCCGCAACGCCCGGGTCGAGGGGTACCGTCAGGCCCTCGAAGAAGCGGGGATTGACTTCGATTCCGAACTCGTCGTCCACGGCCACACCCGAAAACACGACGGCTTCAGTGAAGAGTCCGGGTACGAGGCCATGCAGGACCTGTTGGCGCTCGATGAGCCGGTAGAGGCTGCATTCGCCAGCAGTGACGTGCAGGCCATCGGGGCGTGGCAGGCAATTCGCGAAGAAGGCCTCGAGGTGCCCGATGACTTTGCCTTCGTGGGGTACGACGACATCAAAGTGAGCCGCTTCATTGGGCTCACCAGCGTGGCCCAGAACATGTACGACGTCGGCAACGAGTCCACCGACCTGCTCCTGAGCCGACTGAATAACTCAGGTCCTGAGAAGTTTACCTCCCGGCTGGTCGAGCCCCAGTTGCAGGTCCGAAAATCGAGCGTCCCGTCTCGATGACGTAGGCGTCCCGACGTTTCTCCCTCGGAGCGCTCTTCGTTGCTTCCGGCTCAGAAGCCAGCTACCCTCGGTACTCCACCCCCAACCGATGGACACGACAGTAATCGAAGACCAAATCGGGCACACGATTCGCGGCACAGACTTCGATGATCTCGGGGAGTGCTACCGGGGCAAGGTTCGCGACAACTATCGCCAGAACGGACGACGGATCCTCGTTACGACCGACCGGATTTCCGCGTTCGACCACGTGCTTCCCCAGACGATTCCTTTCAAGGGACAGGTTCTCAATCAAACGGCCGCGTACTTCTTCGAGGCCACGAGCGACCTCGTCCCCAACCATGTCGTGTCTGTCCCAGATCCGAACGTGACGGTCGCCCAGGAATGCACGCCGGTTCCCATCGAGTTTGTGGTTCGCGGCTACATGGCCGGGCACGCCTGGCGAGAGTACGACAAGGGCGCGCGGAGTCTGTGTGGACAAGAGCTTCCGGAGGGGCTTCGAGAGAGCGAAAAGCTTCCAGAGCCCATTCTCACCCCTACCACCAAAGCGGACGAGGGCCACGACCAAGATGTCACCCGGGAGGACGCCATTGCGAACACCCACATTGACGAAGCGACCTACGACCAGCTGGCCGACTGGGCCCTCAAGCTGTTCCGACGCGGCAGCGAGATGGCCGCCGAGCAAGGGCTTCTCCTCGTCGATACGAAGTACGAGTTTGGCCGTACACAGGACGGCGACCTCGTCCTGATCGACGAAGTGCACACCCCGGACTCATCCCGCTACTACTATCAGGACGGCTACGATGAGCGACTGAAGCGGGGCGAGCCGCAGCGACAGCTCTCCAAGGAGTTTGTCCGCGAGTGGCTCATGGACCACGGGTTTCAAGGGCGGGCCGACGACAAGATGCCCGACATGCCCGATGCGTTCCGGACAAAAGTGACGAAACGCTACGTGGAACTCTACGAGACGGTGACCGGCCAGCCCTTTGAGCCGGACACACATCCGAATCCGGAGGAGCGGATTCATTCTGCCCTCGCCGACTACGTGCTCGAAGAGACCAGTTAGGTGGTGGCCCTCGCAGTCTCCGAGTCGAAGACGTAAGTGTCCGGTCTCCGATCGGCGAGCACGTCGTTGTGCTCATTGAGACGACGGTCACGAGCGTCGTGGGGATCGAACTCAACGACGGTTACCTCGTCGGTCGACCGATCCGCCCGATGGAGAATGGTCCCGGACGGGTCGCAGACCTCGCTCATCCCGATAAAGGAGAGTGTTTCTCCCTCCTTCTCCTCCTCCCCGTGCCGGTTGGCCGTGATGGTGAAGACGTGGTTCTCCCGGGCCCGGACGGGCATCGAATCGGGACAGTGTGGGAGCACGAGATTCGAGGGATGAGCGATCACGTCGGCTCCCTTCAGGGCCAGGGTCCGAGCGGCCTCGGGGAAGTACCAGTCGAAGCACACCATGACGCCGAGCCGGTACGGCCTCCCCGCCCGCGTCGTCTCCTCAAAGACCCGAAATCCCAGGTCCCCAGGTTCGAAAAGCATCTTCTCCTCGTAGAAGAGGTGTACCTTCCGGTAAGTGCGCACGGGTCCCGTAGGCCGGACGACGACTGCACTGTTGTAGAAATGGCCCTCCTCACGCTCTGCCAGTCCGGCAACGAGGGTCGCGTCCAGCGATGCCGCCCAGTCTCGGAGCGCATCGGTGGACCGTCCTTCAGGGATAGGCTCAGCCACCTGGGCGAGATCCTCCTTCGACTGAAAAAAGTATCCGGACGTGAAGAGTTCGGGCAGGACGATCAGGTCCGCGTCGAGCGAGCGAAGTCCAGACTCGACGGCCTGGAGATTGGCGTCAACGTCCAGGTAGGCAGGGGCGAACTGTAGGTAGGCAGCTCTCACGGTCAGCGGAGGCGTCAGTGGAATTAGGTCCGCGCAGTAGGTTCCGATGCCCATCCCGGCCCCCGCCACCGGGCCCTCCAGCCAGTTGCAGGTGACACGGGGCCGCGGAAAAGCATCGATCGATTCGTCACCGTGAGCAGCGGCGAAGAATCGGCGGGCATATAGTGTAGCGGTTCATTGGGGCGAGATCAAGGGAACTCCGAACACAGTGCTCTGGGTTGAGCCAGCGAAGGATAGTCTACCCGCGCCTGTTCACTTCGCCCGTAAACGCGGTTTGGTGTTTTACCATGCAATAACGGCAATTAAAAGTGGGACGGCCGGGCCGGTCGTCTCTATGTGGACGGGTGGGAGCGCAAGTGTACATCGAGAGCTCGCACTCGGCATTACGCATCCAATTGTCCAAGTGTGTCTTTGATCGCTTCAAAATCAGGCTGGTGGCCTGCATTGTCCAGTACTTCTGTGTACCGAACAATTCCGTCCCGATCGATGACGAACGCGGCGCGCTTGGCAATGCGGTCCAATTCCATAGGGGTGAAGTTCTGAGCGTACTTTGCTCCGTACAGGGCGCTCACCTCTGCGTTGTGATCACTCAGCAGAGGGAAGTCAATCTGATGAACCGAGCGAAACTCGGAGAGCACAAACGGCGAGTCCGTGGAAATCCCAACGATGTGGGCATCGCCAAACGAATCGAGGTCATTGCTCACAGTGTTGAGCTCCGTCGTGCACACGCTGGTGAACGCTCCCGGAAAGAAGAGGAGCACGACGGGCCGATCATGGTGCTCAGACAGCTGCCATGACTGCTGTTCGTCCGAGAACAGGGTGAAGTCAGGCGCGGCGTCCCCTACGGTAAGTCCAGAGTCAGCATTCGAAGTGCTCATGGTCGAGGATAGAATCCGTGAAAGGCAAGAGTGCGAGAAGAACCCCCAGTGAAGGGCTACTTGAAACGGATGGCGCGTACCGGTTCGACGCGGGCAGCAACCCGTGCGGGGACGTAGGCAGCGGCCCCGCACAACAGAATCGTTACCACAGCTACCAGTACGAAGTCCAGAGGATTCAGTCCAATGGGGGCCGTGGTCATGTAGTAGGCTTCCGCGGGAAGAGAAATAATTCCAAAGTGCTGCTGAAGGAGCGCCAGGGTCAGGGCCAGGCCCGCTCCAATTCCAGTCCCCACTGCACCGATGAGGAGTCCCAGCGTCAAAAACAGGCGTTTCAGGGCTCCCCCAGACGTGCCCAAGCTTTTGAGGACTCCAATCTCACGAGTCTTCTCCAGAATCATCATGAGGAGCGTGCCAATGATGTTGAAAGCGGCCACAATCACAATCACCCCGATTACCAGCGGAATGATGCTCTGCTGCAAGTCCACCCATGCAAACAGGCCGGCGTATTGCTGATAAATTGTGCGGGCCGACACGGGAAACCCGAACCGGTTTTCGATTTGTGCGGCGAGAGAATCAATGCGGGAGACATCGGCCACGGTCACATTGAACCGGCTGACCGACGGCGTCGGCACGTTGCCCAGCCAGCGTGCCGAGGAGACGGTACTGAAGACGTAGACGTCATCAATGTTTTTGAGCGATGTATCATAGATGCCCCGCACCCGAAATTGTTTGACCCGGGGGGGCTTCACCCTCATTGAGCCCTCACTTGACGAGTCCTCTTGCAGTGCAAAGGTCGTGACGAGCTGGCCCACCTCCAGACCGAGCCGATCTGCCAACTCTCGTCCAACGACGAGGCCGGGATGATCTCCCTCTCCCTGCTGGACGTCAAAGGCACCGCTTTCCACCCGTTGCTCCAGATACGAGGGAAGCTGCTTCATTCCCAACAGCACAACGCCGTCGATCGCGTCCTCTGCGTGACGAAGCAGGACCGGTTGTTCGACCACCGGAGACACCCGCGAGATTCCATCCATGCGGGCAAGCCCCGAGCGAAGGGACCCCCCTTGACTCAGCGGCTGATCCTGGACGTAGCTCGTTACCTGGATGTGCGACCCGAACCCAACAATCTTGTTTTCGATCTCTCGACTGAACCCCCGAACAATGGCGAGCGCAAGGAGGAGGGCCGCCACCCCCAGCGCAACCCCCCCGATGGCCACATACGTAATGAACCGCAGGAAACTGCGTCCCTCCTTCTGTCCCTCCGCCCCCCACAGGTACCGAAGGGACATGAAGCGCTCAAACTGAAAAGACACAGGGAAGAGAAGTGCCGATTCCTGAAAGGACACACATGGGTGATGACCTTGCCACTTCCGCTACAGTGCCGCCGCCCAGAAGATCCAAGTCGAAGCAGGATTTAGGACGAACAAGCGGCAACGAACACGCGTAATTTATATGACGATGGAAACGCTTTTCCCTCCACCAATCGGCGGCTCAACCTCAGCCCGTACCATGAACAACGCATATCCCGAGACTCCGACTCCTGAAAACGAACCGGTCCTTTCGTACGAGCCCGGATCCGACGAGCGCCGCGCAGTTCAGAACCGACTCCGAGAGCTCAGAGACCAGACGATCGAGATTCCAGCCTTTATCGGTGGGGAGCCGACGTATCCGGGACCGACCTCCGAGGTGGTGCCGCCCCATGACCATCAGCATCTTCTTGGACGGGTGCATCAGTGTGGGGCCGACGACGTAGAGTCCGCTATTGACGCCGCCATGGAGGCGAAGGCCGAATGGGCCGCCATGGACTTCTCGGATCGGGCCGCCATATTCCTCCGGGCCGCCGATTTAATTGCGGGCTCGTACCGCGACACGCTCAATGCGGCGACCATGCTCGGGCAGGGAAAGAGCATCCACCAGGCCGAGATCGATGCAGCCTGCGAGCTCATCGATTTCCTCCGGTTCAACGTCCACTATGCGGAGCAGATCTACCGCGACCAACCGAACGACTCGAAAGGCATCTGGAATCAGATGCAGTATCGGCCGCTCGAAGGCTTCGTCTTTGCGGTCACTCCCTTCAACTTTACCGCCATCCAGGGCAATCTGCCCACGGCCCCAGCCCTCATGGGCAACACGGTCTTGTGGAAGCCCGCGTCCCGATCCATTTACTCCGCCTTCTTCTTCTACAAGATTCTTGAGGAGGCGGGCCTTCCTCCCGGAGTCATCAACATGCTTCCGGCCGACGACGGCGGAGCGGTCGGAGACCCGGTCCTGGCCTCCGAGCACTTTGCCGGCCTGCACTTCACCGGATCGGTGGGAACGTTCAACCACCTCTGGTCCACCATCGGGAAAAACCTGGACACGTATCGAACCTACCCCACCATCGTGGGCGAGACGGGAGGCAAGGACTTCATCGTCGCCCATCCGTCCGCGGACGTGAAGCAGGTGTCGGCAGCTGTCGTTCGGGGCGCGTTTGAGTATCAGGGCCAGAAATGCTCGGCCTCCTCCCGCCTTTACATGCCCGAATCCGTCTGGCCGGACATTCGAGACGAAATAACCTCTCAGCTCGATGAGATCAGCATAGGTCCCCCTGAGGACTTCACCAATTTCCTCAACGCCGTCATCGACGCGCGGGCCTACGACAAAATTGTGAGCTACATCGAGCACGCTCGCGAGAGCGACGACGCGGAGATCATCTACGGCGGCAGCTACGACGACTCGACCGGGTACTTCATCGAGCCTACCCTCATCCGCGCCCACGCTCCGAAGGAAAAAACCATCCGGGAGGAGATCTTTGGGCCGGTCACTACCGTGTACGTGTATCCGGACGAGGAGTACGCCTCCACGCTCACCCTGGTGGACGAAACCTCCCCGTACGGACTGACCGGGGCCATTTTTGCCCGCGACCGCGCCGCCATCAAATTGGCGAGCGACGTTCTTGAGCAGGCCGCCGGCAACTTCTACGTCAACGACAAGCCGACCGGGGCCGTCGTCGGTCAGCAGCCCTTCGGCGGAGCCCGCCGATCAGGGACCAACGACAAGGCCGGGTCGGCCTACAACCTCATGCGTTGGGTGTCGCCCCGAGCCATCAAGGAAAACTTTGATCCCCCCACGCACTACGGATACGCCTGGAATCAACCGGATGCTGTCGAGGAGCAGGACGAACCACGCAAGGAAGCCGGCGATGGAACGGTTGCTTGACTCCGCGAATCCACAGAGCACTTTCCTACGCCGAAGTGGCTTTCTGCCCTCGTGACGGCCCGAGCTGAAACGCCGGTAGTGCACTCCCTGCGCCCTCCCTTTCTCCTTCTTCTGGCGTCCTCCATCTAACGTGGCCACAATTTTTGAGAGCACGCACCATCCCGACGACACCCCCTGGGGAATCGTGTATACTCGATTTCTCGCCCGCCCCCTCGCCGTGTGCACGGTTCCTCTCATGATCGGGGCCACGACCTCCGCCTTGCTGAGCCAGCCGATTTGGATCTACCTCGTGTGGGGGCTTCCGACCGCGATCGCTCTGGCGACGGTGTGGACTCACTTTACCATGTCCCGAACGATTGCCGAGGTTGGGTTTCGCTCGGGCCAGGCCCGGCTTCGAAGCGTGTACGACGTGCTTCTCGACCGCCCGGTTGAATGGAAGCCCATCTTTAAGGTTCGAACCACGTCCTGGCACGTCGAGCTCTCAGTTGGCCGAACCACGTATGAACTCCAGGCGGACCAGTGGCCGGATTTCGCCGCCCTCCAAGACGTCGCTCGTCAGTCTTTCCAGCCCGAAGCCTCTCCTTCGGCCTCCCCGCCTTCCTATGCGTAACGTGCTCGAATTTTTAGAAGTGGGGGACGGCGGCCTCACCTGTGTCTCTACCCCTGTGGACCGGGCGTGGATTTCATTTTTTCTATTGCAATAACGGAAGTAAACCCGCCCCCTGGACACCCACGATGTCGAAACTCCAGATTGACCACGACGCCAACCTTCCTGTCCGGGAGCAGCTCATCAACCAGCTCCGGTACCTGATTGCGTGTGGCCACTTCAACGTCAATGAGACGCTGCCCTCCACCCGCTCCCTCGGCGACCAGCTGGACATCTCCTTTCACACCGTCCGCAAGGCGTATCAGGAGCTCGAAGACGAGGGGCTCCTCAGTTCTCACGTGGGAAGCGGCTACACCGTCGAGGAGCGGAGTCCCCTCGCCAAGAGCGAGCGAATGGAGCGTGGCGCGAAAGTTGTCAACGACACCCTCCAGCAACTCGTGGGCCTCGGCCTGAGCGACGCCGAGATCGAGTCGCTCTTTCAAGAACAGGCGACCCTGCTGGACCACGCCGGCCTGGAGCGCAAATTGATCACCGTGGGTCCTCACGACGAACTAAATCGGATGTGCGCCGACCAACTCGGCACGGCCCTCCAGAAGACGATCCTGCCGGTTCCCCTCTCCCAAATGGAACGGCACAGGGACGCGGACTTCGCCTTTTCCCCGTATCCGTACCTCACCGAGATCTTGGAGACGCTCTCGCGGACGGACACGATGGGATTTGCGACGCATCTGCCGTCGAGGGTTCTCGAAACCGTGGCCCGACTGCGAGAGCACGAAACGCTCGGGCTCGTCACCCGCTACAGGGACACCATTCCTCCTCTTTCCGAGGACCTCCGAACGCACACCGCCTACGACGGCCAGGTGCTCGCCGCCTCGATTGACCAAGAAACGGAGCATCTGAAGGGATTCGTGGAGGAGACGGACCTGCTTTTGGCGACCCCGGCCAGCCAGCGACGCCTGCGCCCGTTTCTCGACGAGTCGATCCACGATTTTGAGGAATTGAAGGTGATGGTCAGCCAGGACTCGATCGACGAAATCGCCGACGCGGTCCCGGCCTAGGCGATCAATCCTCCTCATTCGCTCTCAAGATCTCACGGCCCCTCGCCTGCGGATTCGGATGCGGATTCGGATGCCGCCGACTCACTGGCGAGCGACGACTCTTCTTCTCCATCCGCACTTGCGCCCTCCGGTTGCTGCTCCGTCTGTTCGATCTGATCAACCTGGGAGTGCGGGGACGCTTCCGCGAGTTGAGGGCGGGGTTCTTTCGGAGAGCTGGGGCGCCCTCCCTCCTCGGGCTGGGTCCATGCTCCCCACGCGTCCTGAGTGTAGTCCACCGACACGTTGACAAACGGCCCCCCTGCCAGGAGTGAAACGATTTCGATGTCGGGCTCCTCCGCCTCCTCCTGATCAGGATACTTGACTCGGACGTGATAGATGCCAAGGAGCATCTTGAGAAATGTATCCTTGATGAGACGCAGGTCCCGGAACGTCAAGGCCGTATCGTCGAGCTGTCCATCATCGATCCGCTCGCTGAAAATTAGCTCGATGAGGTTTTTGAGCCGACGAGGGGAGGGGTCATCGAGACTCCGACTGGCGGCCTCTACCGAGTCAGCGAGCATCAGAATCCCCGCCTCTTTCGAATCCGGTTTGGGACCCGGGTAGCGAAACTCGGACTCCCGAACGGACTGATCCTTGTCGTCGGTCTGACTCAGGGCCCTGCGGTAGAAATACTCGATCCGAGCCGTTCCATGATGCATGGGAATAAATTGGAGCACTTGCTCCGGGAGCCCATGCTCACGGCCCATGTCGAGTCCTTCTTTCACGTGACTCGCCACAATCAAGGCACTCATTCGGGGCTTCAACTCGTCGTGGGGGTTCGACGCAACCCGCTGATTTTCCACGAAGTACTCAGGCTTCTTCATCTTCCCAATGTCGTGATAAAGCGCCCCCACCCGAGTGAGGAGCGTGTGTGCCCCGATCCGCTCGGCGGCCGCCTCGGCGAGATTCGCAACCTGTAGGGTGTGATTAAACGAGCCGGGCGCCTGTAGACTCAAGTCTTTGAGAAGCTCATTGTTGGTGTCCGAGAGCTCCAGCAGGGTAAGATCCGTCGTAATGTCGAAGATCCGCTCCAACGCCCACAGGAAGAGCGAAGACGTGATCGTAATGGCCGACGCGATGCCCGCGTACGCCAAGTCCGGTGCCACTCGGCTGAGGGGAAGGTCGATGTACAGCCAACTCGCCGCCAGGACGAGCACGTACCCCACGAACACCAGGCCCCCGCTGACAAAGAACTGGCCCCGGTTCTTAATGTCTCGAACGCTAAAGATTCCGAACGCCCCGGCAAAGAAGGTCGCGAGAGTGTATTCTAGATCAAGCCCAAGCATTTGCCCGCCGGTAATGGCAAGAAGCAGCGTCCCGACCAGAGCGATTCGAGAGTTGAAGACGATTGTGATCAGGACAGAAGCAAGGGCCACAGGCACGGCGTACAGGGACCACGGGGACCGAATGACAATCCCGTACAGGAGAATGATGAACGCCAGAATCACCGAAACGAGCAATAGATCCCGATCCTTGGCCCATATTTCTGGTCGAAGCAAGTACAGGTAGAAGAAGAAAAACCCGAACCCGAGGAGCGTGTAGAGCACCTCGCCACTGAACTTCTGCCAGACAATATCGGAGCCTAACCGCTCGCTCTTGGCCTTCTCAAGGGAGGTGAGTTTACGCTTGGTTTCTTGAGTCACCTGCTCCCCTTTGCGCACGATGGGCGCCCCCTCTTCCACCCCTCCCTGGATGGCCGTCACGTTCCGGGCCCGTCGGTCCCGCTCCTCCTTGGTGTCTTCCCGGAGATATCGAAGGGACGGCTCGAAGATCGCCCGGAACATGGAATGCGCAATCCGTGCATTCTCTCGGTTGTCAGAGAATTTCTTCTCCAACTGGCGCTCTGCGTAGTCATAGGCCTCATTCAGACCGTAGAGGCCGCTCTTATCGACCGTCCGCTGAGTGCGCTCCCTTGTGTTACGGACAATAATCTCATCGGTAAGGACCGTGTCGCGAGGCCGGTCCAATACGCCGGCATTAAGAAGCTGTCCCCCAACTTCGAAGGCGGAATTGAGTAGACGTTCGTGGAGCTGAGGGCCCTCCTCGCTTTCCTGACGGGAGGAAGCGGACAAATTCTGAACCTCCTCGAAGTACTGCTTTGCCAGGTACCCCCATTGCACGGCGGCGAGGGTGACACGGGCATTGCGCCGGCGTTGCACGTACCGCATCGAATCATTCCGGGCTGCCTTTCGCTCCCCCCGTTGTTGGTGATAGCGATAACTCGCGTAGGCATCAAGAACACGATTCAGCTGCCGGCGAAGGGTGTCCCGGTTCTGCATCATCTGCTGGGGGGCATCCTGGACGTCCCGAAAATACGGAGGCGTGTTCTTGCGAACCGTATCCCGCCTGGCCTCGACGCGCTCCTCATTGAGGTAGACGGGAAAATTGAACGGCGCCGTAAGGGTAGACTGTCGCCACGTGTCGCCCACCTCGACCGTGTACTCGTAGAAATCCCCCCGCGGGAAAGCAGCAACCGTAAGGGCCACCAGTGCAAGGAAGAGGCCTCCGCGAAGGAGCCACTTCCCCCAGCCCCCGTCTTCCTCGGAGCCATCGTCCATCTCTAACTCATGCCCTACAGGCTCGGGCCTCCGACGACTCCAGCCGAGTGTTTCAAGGAGTCCCATGTTGAACCGTATTAGTAATGACTGGTGCAATCCCCCGCTCGGCAGCAAACCACACGGGGACGCAAAACTCTGAATGCACGTAGAGGCGAGGAGGATCCTCAACGGTCCTGGCCTCCGTGACTACCTCCTCGTCCCGTCGGGAAGGAGGCCGGAACGCGAGAGGGAGTCCGCGACCGAAGACGGCGCACCGCCCCACACAGTGTCGGGGGAACTCGGAACTGTAGACGGGGCGGCCCGAAGCGTGTCAAAAAATCGGCGGGCTTTGTCTCGGGTAATCACGATCCGTCCCTCGTCGTCTGTTCGGGACACCGGATAGGAATACCGCTCGAACAGTAGACGAAGACTGTCGAGCTGGTTCTGGAGCGTAATTCGACGAAGGAACGGAAACACCCTTGCGTCCCCCTCTTCGATCCAGTAGGGACGGCGAAGATTGTCGTCCTGCTGCACCCGCATTTCGCGGACGTCCGAGGTAGCAAGGACCGTCACGTACAGCGTGTCGCCGAGCGTCACGTCGGCTCGGGGACGCCGATCGGCGGGTTGCGTGTCCGCAGAAGAGCTGTCCCCAGCGACGGTCGAGTCGGGAAAAGATGGCTCAGCGGACACCCCGGCACGAGGGGACGGGTCGGAGGGAGAGTCCGGAGCCGGATCGCCGTCTCCCAGATAGGTGCTGATCAGCGTCCCGCCTACGCCGATCACGAGGAGACCAAGGATTCCGACGAGGAGTGTATTCCGGTGCTCCGTCCAGAATCCACTCGCCTCCCCAACATCCTCCCCAACATCCGTGGCCCTCGCCGAGCGGGTCGGCACCTGCTTCGGGAGTGACTCGGAGGGTCGGTCGGGAGGGACATCTGATCCGCCGCTCTCAGAGGACGAGGGGGGAACGACCGGACTCCCTTCGGCGTCCGTCGGGGGGCGTTGCTTCTCTTGTTCCCTCTCAGTCGGAGAACTCTCGGGAACCGGGGACTGTGCATCCTCCGCAGCATCACCGTCAGGGTCCGCCGAGGAGCCCTGCTGAGAGTCGTCATCGTCCTCCTCCGCCAGGGACTTCGCCGACGAGGCGGCGTCTGGTAGATCCGACGACGGGTCTGGCTCGGCGATCGACGGCGGGACGTCGAGATACTGCACAGCGAGCTGGTTTTGGTACTCGCCCGCGCGGGCCGACTCAAGACAATCAAGGACCGGCTCGGACGGAAGCCCGACGGCCTCAGCGTAGGTCCGCACAAACGCCCGCAGGTACACGGGCGTCATCTTTGACTGATCGTACAGGGTCCCCGCTTCGAAGGAGCGGAGCTGGGACTCGGGGGCCTGCAGGGCCTCTTGAAGTGCCCCAATGGCCACCTCCCGGTCCTCGCGGATCCGGCGAAGATCACGGGCAAACCGCTGGAGGGCGCTCGTGTCCGAGTCGTTGGCCATAGGGGACTCGTTGGCCATGGGTACGGAAACGCTCGGTGGCAGGACCCAACGTCATCCAGTCCCATCGTAGACTGGGATCGCGTAGGTGGCGTTACCGCCAAACCCGCACAGAAAAGGGCCGTTCCCGCTGTGACAGGGGAACGGCCCAAGAGATTGCAAAAGTCGGGACGGCGGGATTTGAACCCGCGACCTCATGTACCCCATACATGTGCGCTACCGAGCTGCGCCACGTCCCGCATGATCAAAAGCACTCACCTAATATGAGACAGGAGCGTGCGGGTTCTGAGGATCGGTGCGGATTGCCGACGGGAACCTTGTGAGTTCTCGACGAAGGAAATCTCAGCGGAAGTTCGACACACCGGTCGGACCCGCCATCACGTCACCTGAGCCTCGGCCGGAGACCGAAGCGAGGACTGCACCTCTACCTCGCTATGCAGGGTGCGGTGTACGGGGCACTTATTGGCGATTTCGAGCAGCCGCTGGCGCTGAGCGTCGGTCAGGGCCCCTCGGACTTCAATTTCTCGCTCGATGTGGTCGATCTTTCCCTGTTCAGTTTCGCAACTCTCACAGTCCTCCGCGTGGATTTTTTCGTGCGAGAGGCGCACAATCGTCTCTTCTAGGGGCCACTCCTTGCGGTCGGCGTACATGCGGAGCGTCATGCCCGTGCAGCTGCCGAGGGCCGACAGGAGGAGGTCGTACGGCGTGGGGCCGGAATCGTCGCCCCCCACCTCCTCGGGCTCATCGCCAACCAGGGAATGCCGTCCAGCCTGGATGTCAGTGCGGTAGGCCTCCCCGGTCCGGGTGGTGACCCCTCCGTCCGGCATTTCGGGCTCGGACTGGGAGCGGTCTACGTACTTCTCCGCCCAGGCGCCGAGCACCACGCCGACGTATTCCGCGTCGGCCCGGTCGGTGAGAAGATGGTCGGCGTCGTCGAGCGAAACGAAGCTCTTCGGGTGCTTCGCGGCCTGAAAAATCCGCCCGGCATTGTCCACGCCCACCGTTCGATCCACGGGCGAGTGAAACACCAGAAGCGCCCGCCCGAGCGTCTGGATGGACTCTTCCATCTTCGTCGCAGCCAGATCGTCGAGAAACTGCTTCCGGATGGTAAAGGTGCGTCCCGCGAGGGTGATGCGCGCCTCCCCCTTCGCTTTAATGTCCTCGACGGCGTCTTCCAGGTGGCGGGTAACGTGTTCAGGATCGTACGGGGCCGCAATGGTCGACACCGCCTGCACACTGTCGAGCCGATGGGCCGCCTGCAGCACGGCCGCGCCCCCGAGGGAATGGCCCACCAAAATCCGGGGGGCCTCGTAGTGCTCGGTCAGAAAGTCAGCCGCGACGACGAGGTCGTCGATGTTAGACGAGAAGTTGGTGTCGGCAAAGTCCCCTTCACTCTCCCCGAGCCCCGTGAAGTCGAAGCGGAGGACGGCGATGCCGTGCCGATTCAGGGCCCGACTGATCGCCCCCACGGCCCGCAAGTCTTTTGAGCAGGTGAAGCAGTGGGCAAAAAGAGCGAAGGCGCAGGGGGACTCCCCGTCGGGAAGGTCGAGCCGAGCGGCGAGATTATCACCCGCAGGATTCTCGAAGTGGAGTTTCTTGGATGGCATCGATTGTAAACGTGAACTCGTGAAAGAGAACAAAGATATGAATCTCAGCCTGTCGTGGACCCGGCCATGGCGTTGGGCATCAAAGACTTTCTATGGTCGACCTGGATGGGATGTCGAAGGAAAATCGACGGGACTCGTCGGGCGTGCCGCGGTCGTAGTTTCGTTCGACGAACGTCACCGCCCCGGACCGGTGCACGAGGATGACGGTGGAGGTCCGCGTCCCATACTTCTCGCCCTCGATAAACGGGGGAGAGAGCATTCGCTCCGTCTCCTGCCCCACCCCCGTACTCGGGAGCTCATCGTCCGGGGCAGGCCGCCGGTCGTCGAGGAGGTCGAGCAGGCCTTCGGCCGTGACCTGGTCGTCGAGCACGGCCCGCAGTCTTGACGTTCCGCGCTCCACCTTTGGCCACGGGTCATCGAGTTGGGCGTTGCTCATGCCGTGGATGCCCGCCGCGACCGGCCGTGGCGATCCGTCCCGGTTCGAGAGGTAGAGGGTCTCCTCCGGCGTCCCGACGAGCAGATTGAATCCGTTGTACTGATCGGCCTTTGCCTGAACCGACCGGAGATACGCCTCCGGGGCCGGTTCGTCCGTCAGGTAGTCCGCCACGAGGTGACCTCGCGACGGCGCGTCCTCCCGATGCGGCCGTTGATCGCGCACGTTGGTGACGGTGGCCCAGTGCCCGCGCTGCGTGATCCCCAGCCACGTCCCCCCGGCTTTGAGGTCCCGCCCCCCGAGGACGTGCGGCGCGTCGTCCCAAAACGCGGCCGAAGCCGCAGGTCGGTCGTAGAACTCGTCCCGGTTGCCCGCAAAGACGAGGGGATACTCGGGATGAGCGTCCTGTGCGAGGAGAATCAGACACATGGGGGGAGCCCGATTGTTGGAAAGTCCGTTCGCGAGAGGGGAGCCGCGTTACTCGGGGATCGAGGGCGGACTACTCCTCTCGCTTCTCTACGGCATAGAGACGGGGGAGATCGGCCGTCTGGTTCGCGAACTGGTAGGACAATGCACGAAACGTGTTTTCGGAAAGCGCCGACACCCACGACTCCACGGCCTGGGCTTCCGCCTCTCCCCCGTCGTGTCCCGTGTACACCACGACCGTGATCACCCCGCCGGGCCGGAGCAGGTCCGCGCTCGTGTCGAGGGCCCGGCACGTCGTCTCGGGCGCCGTCGTCACGGAATGGTCGCCCCCGGGCAAGTACCCCAGGTTAAACATCACGGCTCCCACGGTGCCGAAATCGCCCTCGCCCAGATGGCTCGCCATGGTCTCGTGGCCGGCGTGGACGAGTCGGAGCGGCGCGTCGGGGACGTCCGCCCGGACCCGCCGACGCGTTTCATCGAGCGCCTCCTCCTGAATGTCAAACCCCACGACGCGCCCCTCGAGCCCGACCGCCCGCACCAAAAACAACGTGTCATGCCCGTTGCCCACCGTGGCGTCGACCGCGAGCTCCCCAGGAGTCAGCGCTCGACCGGCCAACATGTGGGCAGCGTCTAGAACGTACGGAATCGCCATGAGGAACGTGCGCAAGTCACGAGAGATCAGCCCAGCCAGGCGGCACCGAACCGACGGCGAAGCGGGCAGGCTGGCCGGAAGGGCCGTGGAGAACGACACCATCAGGAAAATACAGGAGCCATCCTGAATGGGTCCGCCCCCCTCGCCCCCGAGCGATGGTCCATCAACACCTCGGGTTATACCATCTGCTCAGGATCATTGAACAGGTCTTTGATGGTCGTCGAGATCAGCAAATTCGGTAGAACAGAACTCAAACCTGGCTGCAGAGACGACCGGACCGGTCGTCGCTACGTGAACGGATGGGAACGCAAGTGTACATCGAAAGCTCGCATTCGGGATTACGAGCTGACCAACCGACCGCCGAACGGCGTCCAGATTGCGCCGCTCGCTCGAATTCTCCACGGAGGACGAACCTCCCGACTCGCAAGTCCGTGAAGCACCGAACTCATTCTTCCACATTCCCGCATCTTCATGGCTGTCCGCGTCGATCTTGGGGCTCGGAGCTACACCGTCCACTTCCGCTCGCTGTCGACAGTCCCCGCGCTACTGGACGAGGCGGGCCTGCACCCGGGACGGTGCCTCCTCGTGACCGACGAAAACGTCGCTGCGCATTATCGCACGCCGCTCATTGAGGGGCTTTCCAACGCCGACTGGACCGTGCGTTCTGTCGTGCTCCCGCCCGGGGAGGAGACCAAGTCGGCCTCCTGCCTCCACACCGTCTACGACGAGGCGCTCGAATGGGGCATCGACCGGCAGACGCCCGTTCTCGCGCTCGGCGGGGGCGTCATCGGAGACCTGGCCGGATTCGCGGCCGCCACGCTCCTGCGCGGCCTTCCCCTCGTACAGCTTCCCACCTCCCTTCTCGCCCAGGTCGACGCGTCGGTGGGCGGCAAGACGGCCATCAACCACGCAACCGGGAAGAACCTCATCGGCGCCTTCTACCAGCCGGAGGTTGTCTGTGCGGATCCGGTGACGCTCGACACCCTTCCGATGCGGGAGTATACGAGCGGGATGGCCGAGGTCGTGAAGCACGCGCTGATCAAAGACCCGGAGCTCTTCGAACGCCTGGACGATCATCTCGTCCCGGTAATGGCCCGAAAGGACCGCGCAATTGTGTCGACTGTCATCGAACAGGCAGTGCGCGTGAAGGCGGAGGTCGTGAGCGCCGACGAACGAGAAGAGGGTCGGCGAGCCATCCTCAATTTCGGCCACACGTTTGCCCATGCGCTGGAACGCGTCGCGGGATACGGCGCTTTCAGCCACGGGGAAGCCGTGGCCCTCGGCATGCGGGCGGGCCTGTACCTCTCCCATCAGCGCCACCCGGAGTCCATCCCCCGAGACCGAATCGATCACGTCATCGACGCCATTCCGGTCGGGGGCGATCCGTCGGCCGTGCCCTTCCCGAAGCTCTATGAGGCCATGTCAGCGGACAAGAAAAATCGGGGCGACACGATTCGCTTCGTCCTCCTGGAGCGCCTGGGACACGCCTACGTCACGAGCGAGGTATCGAAAGCGGAAGCCCGTCATGCATGGGACTTCGCCTGTTCATCCTGAAACGCCGATCCAGTTCAGTCGTGTGAGCATACTCACGGCGACAGCCAAAGATGGCGCCACGCTTCAACCCCACCTCGGTGTCCCTTCGTGCCCAACTCGTCTTCCCGCCGCTCCTTGACGCAGCCCTTGTGGCGATCGGTGCGAGTGGCCCTCGCCGCAGTGCTGGTGGGCGTCGTGATTTTTGTGGGCCTCACCCGTACGCAGGTGGGGCGGGGCACCATTCAGCAGCAGGTAGAGGCCGTATTCAACCAACGCTTCGAGGGACGCCTTTCCATCGGCGCTCTGAGTGGCACCCTGATCGACGACGTCGTGGCCACCAACGTCCAGCTTCGAGCCCCCTCCGGGGACCTCGTAGCCACCGTCGACTCGATTCGGGGGACGCCCCAGTGGGCCAACCTCCTTACCGCGACATTCTCGGTGCGGAGCCTCACGCTCTTCCGTCCTCACCTGTCTCTCCACCGGGATTCGACGGGGAGGTGGAACGTTGCTCAGGCCCTCCAGCGAAAAACGGCCTCCCCTGAGCCCAACCAACCGCTCGACCTGAGCTTCGCCGACTTTGAGGTGCAGAACGGCCGCGTGACGACGACCCGAGAGGGCCCAGCGCCCGACGTCGTCCGGGAGGACTGGGTGTTCGACTATACCCAGTCACGGATCACCGACATTTCCTTCAAGGCTTCTGCCCAGCGGGTCGGATCCACCGCCCGTCTCAAAATCACCAACGCCTCCTTTGGGCTGCCGGGACGCCGTCTCAAGACCTCCCTCTTCGGGGGTCGACTGCGCCGGACGGAGACCGGGTGGTCGCTCAGAGACTTCGATCTATCCCTGGGCACATCGCACATTCGGGGGCAATCCTCGCTACAAACTGTGGCCCGAGGCGCTGCTCAGAATACCTTCTCCCTGGAGCTCGACCGAAGCCGCATCGACCACGATGAGCTGCGGCGCCTTGTGCCGCGACTGCCGTTCGCGGAAACCATGACGGTTCGGGGCACGGTGGAGGGCACCCCCACCCGTCTCCGTGCAGACGACATCACCGTGACCCACGACTCCTCGTTCGCCACCGTCGACGGGACCATCTCCAAGAAGTCAGAGGTTCTGACCCTGGATCTGGACCTGGCGAAGAGTCGTCTCGTTCCGGAAGACGTTCGGGAGATCTGGCCGGGGCTTCCCGCCCTCCCAGGCTCCGAGATTGGTCCGCTAGACCTGGAAGGCACGCTCCAAGGCACCACGGCCCGCCCCCAGCCCCCCCAGGGCACGTTCGATTTAGAGGCCCAGGGTACGGCCCAAAGTCCGCACGGCACCGTGCGGGGATCCCTGGCCGTCGCGCGGGCCAGCAGTGCGCCCCTAAGCTACAGCACCTCGTTCGAGGCCGACAGTCTCAACCTCGCTCCGCTCACGGGCCAGCCGTCCCTCTCCAGTCGCCTGAACGGCCGCGTGGAGGTGCAGGGCAGCGGAACGGAGATCGACTCCATGCAAGGGACGATGGATCTCTCCCTCTCCCCCTCCCGCATTGCCGGACGCCCCCTCGCGTCGGCCGACGGTCAACTCGAGATGAACGGCGACAGCACGAAGGGAACGCTTACGATGCGGCAGAAAGAAGGGGGGCGGATTTTCCTTAAAGGCTCTGCCGACCGGCTGGGCAGTCGTCCTGCGTACACCGTCGTAGCGTCGAGCTCCGACCTTGACCTTGCGTCCATCGGAGAGAACCTGCCCTCTACCACCCTCAATGCCCGTCTTACTCTGGGCGCCTCCGGGATTGAGTGGCAGCCGCTTACGGGAACAGCTGTCTTGAACGTCGACAGCTCGAAGGTCTCTCGCGGGGACAGCACCATGGTTCTCCCTCCCCACTCCGCGACCCTCCGCCTCGCCGACCGGGACGCCGACCGCCCTCGGCTGGAGATCACCGGCTCCGTGGCAACGGTCACGGCCGATGGGTCCTCCCTCGGGCCGCCCCTCTGGTCGACGGCTCGCACCTGGGGGCTCGCATTCCGCGACGCTGTGCGGCGGGCACGCAACAAGACCGCACCCACCCAGGTACAGCCGTCGATGTACCCGCTTCCTCAGGCCGCCTCCGTGGCCGCTCCGCCTCCTCGGACAAAACCCCGGACGAGCCTCCCTCGGCCGCAAGCGCCCGGCCCCATCGACGCCGAGGTCGACCTCCGCGTCCACCAGCCCGAAATACTGAACGCCTGGTGGTCCACGTTTCCAGAAGAAGCAGAAGGATTTTCTGCGGAGGCGGCCCTCACCGTCGGTGCAGACACCCTCCATTCTACGGGACAGGTCTCGGCGGCGTACCTCCAGTCCGGCACGAAGGAGGTAGAGGGCTTTGAGGTGCAGTACGAGGTTGGGGGCCGGCTTGGAGCGCCCCTTGCAGAGTCGATGACGGCCACGACCACGGTGTCTGCGCGTCGCGTGGCGGTCGGGGGTCCTCCCCTGATGGATGCGTCCGCCTCCCTTTCCTACGGCGCTCGGTCGGGGACGCTCGAGATTACAGCCGACAGTATGGGCATCGCGGAGTCCCTCCGCCTAACCAGTGAGCTGCGCATAACCCCGACCACGAACGAGCTGCGGGTGCGTCAGGTCTCGGTAGACGTGAACGGAAACACGTGGACGAATCCCTCCCCGGCGTCGGTTCTGGCCTACGCAAACACGATCGTCGTCACGCCCTTCGTCCTCCGAGAACCCCATCCTCAGAGCCCCTCTCTCCAGCGGATGCGGGTGGGGGGCGTCCTCTCACCGCGGGCCACCGATACCCTCTCCGTTGAGGCCACGAACGTATACCTTCCTCCTCTCTCTGAGGGCACCGGACTGCCCCACGTCCTCGGGGGAAACCTGAATGCACAGCTACGTCTCCGCGGCGGCTGGGGACGCCCCACGCTCGTCGGCGACCTCTCTGTTCGTCGCCTCTCCTACGACCGACGCCTTCTCGGGGACGCGCGTTTCCACGCAGAATATTCTGCCGATTCCCCGGACCTTCGCGTCAACGGGTCGCTCGAAGCGGACGTCACGACCGTGGACAGCCTGGCTGGCCCTGATCTGGTTCCGGAGGGAGCGCGTACAGTCGATCCGAACGCCATCTCACTCTCGGGACGGATCCGCCTGCCCGACTGGATCCGTCCGGCCCGTCCGGAACGCCCCTCGGTTGTGCCGTCCGGCGAGACCCTGGACCTATCGGTGGACGTGGACCGCGCTGACCTCTTTTTCTTTCGGTACATCTTTGAGAAGCACGTATCACGGGTTCAGGGCTACGTCACGGGTCCCCTTCACATCGGGGGCCAGTTCCGAGATCCCCTCTTCGACGCGGAGTTCACCATCGAGAATGGGGATGTGCGGTTGCCCCTGTTTGGGCTGGAGTACGAGATCCAGGGCCCCGTAGACGTGGACCGGCAGGGCATCCACCCTCGCGAGATCAGGGTGTCGGATGACGAGGGGACGGCGACGGTGGGCGGAAGCATTCTGTTTAACGAGTACCAGTATTTTTCCTTTGACCTATCGGCCAGCCTCGACGGCATTACGGTGATCGACGTCTCTCAGTCAAAGGACCTTCCGTTCTACGGCCGCATTCGCGGCTCCGGGCCGCTGAGACTGACCGGTCCCCTGTCGGATGCCACCCTGCAGTCGAACTCCGCCCGCACCACCCCCGACAGCGAGCTCTTCATTCCCGTCTACGGGAGAACGGTGGAGGAGGATACCGGCTTCATCGTCTTTGCGGACTCGACGGGACAGACCTCCGCCCCGCAGCGACTGACACGGCGGCAAAACATCCTGGGCGACCGACCGGAAGGCGTGCCCACCTTCGTCGAAGGGCTCAATCTTGAGCTCAACGTCATCGCCCCCGATGAATCGACAGTCCATCTCGTCTTTGATCCCCTCGTCGGCGACGTCGTGACCATGGTCGGCTCGGGCCGCGTACAGCTCCAACGTCAGGAAGGGGGCTTCTCGGTTTACGGCAATTTCAGTGCGACCAGTGGGACCTACCTCTTCACCGCCGGGGAGGTCTTTGTCCGTCGGTTTTCCATCAACGAAGGAACGATTAGCTGGGACGGAGACCCGACCAACGCAAAGCTGGATTTGGACGCTGAATACCGAACGAGAGCCTCTCCCTCGGGCCTGCCGGGCTACGAAGACTACCGGGGCCGAATTCCTGTCACTGTAGAACTCGCCATCAGTGGCCGGGTTACCACGCCCCGCGTCGATCTCGGCCTTTCACTGTCCCGGAACGATCAACGCAACCTCGTCGGCTCAGAGTCCGTGGACGCAATTCTGAACCAGCCCGCCCGGACGACGGAATACGCCACGAGCGTACTGCTCACGAATACTTTTCTCTTGACCACCGAGTCGTTCACGCGACAGGGAGGCACCGACACCGGCGAAACAGACGGTCGCCTCACGACCGCAGGAAATCAGTTGGCGTTCAATAGCGTCTCGCAGCTGGTGTCGAGCCAGCTCAATCGCTACCTCGGAAAGGCGCTTCCAAACGTCGACGTGAACTTTGGCGTCCAGGGAGAAAACCCGAACAACCTCGATCTTATCTACGGGGTGGCCCTGCGACTGCTCAACGAGCGTCTCATTATTCGGGGGGAGGGGTTGTACACCGGTGACACCCAGGACACGGAGCGGGCTGAAGGGCCACAGGGAGAGTTCGTGGTCGAAGTGCGACTGAGCTCCAGTGTCAGTGCGAAGGTCTTTTACCGCCGGAGCGGAGACGAACTGACGCAAAATCGGGCGCTCACGAGCAGCAGAGGAGCCGGGCTCTCGTACAAAACCAATTTTCCGACCTGGGGAGGCCTCTTCGATCGCCTCTTTGGATGGATGTTTCCCTCCGACTCTGCGCCGGACGAGGACCCGGGGACGGATCCTGAACCGGTGGCTCAGTCTCCCTCCGCGCCGCCCGACTCCTCCTCAGCCCCGGGGGGCAATCGTTGAACGCCCTGGAGGTCGAGAACCTCGTATGACTTTTTGATGCGGTCCGAACGCGGTGCACTGAGGCGTCGTTGGCTCTTTGTCATGTGCATTGACATCATCTGCATCCACGACTCGACCCCGACACCATTACGGAGACGCAGGTAGACACACTTCGCCAGGACATCCTCGCATTTCTTCAGGAACACCCAAACGACGCCCATCGCTCCCACGAGATTGCGCAGGGGCTGGAGATCGAAGACAATGAGACCTATCTCCAGTTCTGTGACGTCCTCGCCGAGATGGCCGCGCAGAAGCTCGTCAAGCGCGAGGGCCGCAAGTACAAGTCCAAATCCAACACGCGACACCGAACCGGAATCCTTCGCTGCAACGAACAGGGCTTCGGCTTCGTGCAGGCGGTGGACAGCGACGAGGAGTTCTTTATCCGGGAGCCTCACATGGAGGAAGCCCTCCACGGCGATCTCGTTCGGGTCGCGGTGGCCGCCAAGGCTCCCGAGGACAAAAAGCGGGAATGTGAGGTCGTCGAGGTCGTCGAACGGCGGTGTACTCGGGTCGTGGGCACGTTCCACCATCGAACCGATTTTGCGTTCGTCGAGCCCGACGACCAGCGGATCCTCCAGGACGTGTACGTCTCCCCCGACGCGTTCGGGGGCGCGAAAGACGGCGAAAAAGTTGTCGTATCCATTGATCAGTTCGACGATCGGAAGGCCTCCCCCGAAGGCCGCATCCTCCGGGTCATTGGCTCCTCGGACGACCCGAAGGTGCGGGTCCTGTCCTTGGCCATGAGCATGGACGTAAAGGCCGACTTTCCCGATGAGGTGGAGGCGGAGGCCGACGAGATCCCGGCTGCGATTCCCGACGCCGAGATTGAGCGTCGGCGCGATCTCCGCGACAAGCCGATCTTCACAATCGATCCGGTCGACGCCAAGGACTTCGACGATGCTGTTCACTTCGAGAAGCTAGAGAATGGCAACTACGAGGTCGGCGTCCACATTGCGGACGTGAGCCATTACGTACGTCCCGACACCGCGATCGACGAGGAGGCCCTGGAGCGAGGCACGAGCGTGTACCTCGTCGATCGCACGATTCCGATGCTCCCCGAGAAGCTGTCGAACAAGGTGTGCTCGCTGCGTCCGCAGGAGGACAAGCTGGCCTTCTCGATCCTCATGGAGGTCACCTCCCAGGGGGCCGTGACCGACTACGAGATCTGCGAGACGGTCATCCACTCCAAGCAACGGCTCACCTACGACCGCGCCCAGGATTACATTGAGGGCGGATATCCCGACGACAAGATGGCGGCGGACGTGGTGCAGGCCAACCGACTGGCCAAGACCCTCACGAAGCGGCGGATGCGAGAGGGGGCCATCGACTTCGGCTCCGACGAGGTAAAGGTTCTTCTCGACGAAGACGGAACGCCCACGAACATCGTACGGAAGGAGCGCCTCCAGGCCAACCGACTCATCGAGGAGTTCATGCTGCTTGCCAACCGCACCGTGGCAAAGCACATCGCCGCCCCGGAGCACATGGACCGTCACCGCACCAACGGGACCGACGACGATCCTCTCCCCTTCGTCTACCGGGTGCACGACTCCCCCGACGGCGAGAAGATTCGACAGCTCGCCGAGTACATCCGCGTCTTTGGGCACGAATTGCCCCTCACCGACGGCAACGCCCGCTCCTCAGACTTGGCAGATCTCATCGATGCGGTGCAGGACGAACCCGAAGAGCAGGTCATCGTCCGGGCAGCCCTGCGCGCCATGTCGAAGGCAAAGTACGCCGTGGGCAATATCGGTCACTACGGACTCGGGTTTGACCACTACACCCACTTCACGAGCCCGATTCGCCGGTACCCGGACCTCATGGTGCACCGCCTCCTCAAGCGGTACGCCCGCGGTGAGGGACCGGCTGACGTCGAGGAGCTCGCGGCCCGCTGCGAACACTGTTCGGAGCAGGAGCGAAACGCCGAAGAGGCCGAGCGGGAGTCCGTAAAGCTTAAACAGGTCGAGTACGTGAAAAACCACGTAGGCGACACGTTTGAGGGCGTCGTCAGCGGAGTGACGAAATTCGGCGTGTTCGTCGAGATTACCGACCTGCTCGTCGAGGGCCTCGTCCACGTCCGCGACATGGAAGACGACTACTACGTGTACGACGAGTCCACCTACACGATGCGGGGCGAGAGCAATGGAAAGTCCTACCGCCCCGGCGACAATGTCACTGTGGAGGTCGCCAGTGCAAGTGTCGAGGACCGCGAGATCGACCTCTTGTTCGTCGAGTAGCGCGCTTCGTCGAGTAGCGCGCCCCGTCGCCCCGCTCGCCATGCGGAATCCGATCGAAAATGCCACCATGTCAGGGTCATCCTCTTCTCCACGGGGGGCTCCCTCAGAACCGTCCAGCGTTCGACGTTTGGCCGTCGCAAGTGAAAGGGTCGGGCGGACCCTCCTGGCCCAGGCACTGATCCTGCAGGGCATCCCGACATTTTGATTGGGAAACGATATTACAGCTCATTGGTGGAGACTGCGAACACGTCGTCGCTGTCCTCAATCCGGGCAATCGCGTCGGGGTCGTAGGTCCCCGCAAACCGGATGCTGGCAACCGCGGCCTCCTCCCCTTCAAAGATCCGGTTGCTCATCTCCTGGATGTTCCAGTTGGCCCGGCGGATCTCGTCGAGGACTCCGGCGAGCACCCCGACCTTGTCTTTGTGACGGACCGTGAGCTGATAGGAGGCCTCCGTCTGCGCAGCGAGATTCACGCAGTTGGGCACATCGCCCTCCTCGTCAAACGTGCGAACGACGCGGGCGGCCTCCAGGGCTGTCGCGTCGAGGGCCTGCTGCGTGGAGGCCCCAATGTGATGGGTCAGGTAGAGGTTGGGATGGTCCGCGAGCGGATGCTCAAACTCGGCTCGCTTCGAGGCGGGCTCCCCCTCCATCACGTCAATGGCCGCGAGGAGGTCCTTCTCATCCATCGCCCACCCAAGGGCATCCTCGTCGACCACCGCGGCGCGGGTGGTATTGACGAAAAACGCCCCGTCGGGCAGGGCCGCAAAGAAGTCTCGATCGGCCAGGGTTTCCGTTTCGGGGGTGGAGGCGACGTGCAGACTCACGATGCTCGCGTCGGCGGCGACGGCCTCGGGGGAAGAGCGGTACCCAATCTCCTGCGCCTCCGCGGCCTCTGGGGTGAGGGACCGACTCCACGCGATCACGTCGAGGTCAAAGGCCTTGGCCCGACGCATCACCGCGGTGCCGATGTTGCCGAGCCCGATGATGCCGAGGGTGCGCCCCTTCAGGCCCTCGGCCTGCGCGTACTCTTTCTTGTTCCAGTGCCCGGCGCGCGCATCGATCACGTTGTCCGGAAGGCGGCGATCGAGGGCCACGATGAGGCCCATGGTGAGCTCCGCGACGGCCACAGAGTTTTTGCCGGGGCAGTTGGCCACGAAAATGCCCCGCTGTGCCGCCCCGCTCACGTCGATGGTGTCGTACCCGGCCCCGGCCCGGACGATCAGAGCGAGGGCCGGGCTCGCCTCCAGCGCCTCGGCCGCCACCCGGGTGGACCGGACGATGAGCACGTCGGGCGCCTCCGATCGGAGGGCCTCGATGAGCGCCGCCCCGGAAAGGCGCGGCTGTGACGTAACCGTGTGACCGGCGTCTCGAAGCGCTTCGATTCCAACGTCCGCGATGTTGTCGGCAACGAGAATGGTCATGGGGGATGCGGGAAGCGATTCAAGAGTCAGACGAGCGTGACAGGGACTCTACACTGTCGGCGCGACCGACGCTGCTTGAGGGACGTCCCCGGCGAAGTCGTGCACCAGAAGGCCGCTCCGCAGCTTCGGCTCGAACCAGGTCGACTTGGGCGGCATCAGACTGCCCTCGTCCGAGACCGCCACGAGCTCTTCGATGTGCGTGGGATGCATGCTGATCGCAAGTTGGGCCTCGCCCTCGTCGACTCGGTTCTCCAGCTCATCGGTGCCCCGGATTCCCCCCACAAAGTCGATGGTCGGATCCCGCCGCTGATCGCCAATGCCCAGGTGGGGCTCCAGGAGGTGTTCGCTCAGGCGGGACACGTCCAGCCGATCCACGACGCGGTCCCCCTCGGGGGGCGGCAGGACGAGCCGGTGCCACGCCCCGTTCAGGTAGAGGCACACGATTCCCTTCTCGCCGGGCACCGGATCCTGCACGTCCCGCTCCAGGTCGAACTCGTCCCCCAGCCGATCGAGGAAGCTGGCCGGAGAGGTGGGCAGGTCGAAGACGACCCGATTGTACGCCATGATGTGCATGTGACTCATCGGGAAGAGGACGGCCGTAAACATCTCGAACCCCGGAACCTCCGGGTCGGCAGTGCTCCTCTCCTCCTGGCGCAGCGTCGCCGCCGCTCGGCTGGCGGCCTTGCAGCGGTGGTGTCCGTCTGCAATGTAGAGATGCTCCACGTTCTGGAAGGCGTCCACGAGTGGACCGGGCCGGTCGGCCTTCCACACGGTGTGCCGAACGCCATCCTCGGCCTCAAAATCGTAGAGCGGCGCTCCCTCCTGAATCTCCGCGACCTGGGCGTGGATGGCCTCCTGGTCCCGGTAGGTCAGCATGACCGGCTCGGCGTGGGCCTGCTGCGAGAGGATGTGGCGGGTCCGGTCGTCCTCCTTCGCGGGACGCGTCTCCTCGTGCTTCACGATGGTCCCGTCGTCGTACTCGGCGACGGACACGCCCCCGAAAATGCCCGTCTGCTCCCGCCCGTCCATCACGAGCCGATACACGTAGACCGTCGGGGCGGCCTCTCGGAGCGTGTAGTCCGCCTCTACAAACTGGCGCAAATTGACGGCGCCCTGCTCGTAAACCACATCGTCGTGCTCGTCCGTGCCCGGGGGCAGGTCAACTTCGGGGCGGGCCACGTGCAAGAAGCTGCGCGGCTTGCCCTCCGCCAATTCCCGCGCTTCTTCGCTATCGACCACGTCGTACGGAACGGAGGCGATCTCGTCGACGTGCTGGGGGAGGGGCCGCACGGCCCGAAACGGATGGAGGGTGGCCATGGAGAAATGCGTCATAGTGACGGTTGGGGGACGAGGGCGTGTAGTATACAAGTCAGCGTGTGAAGACGCACACCGAACGCGCCCCCTACAAGAAGTTTATAAGGTCCTGCCTCCGCTCGAGCCCTGCCCCCACCCCCTCCCTCCCCCCATGAATGTCACCGCCAACGAGACGTACAGCGACCAAGAGATTATTCTCGACCACCACAAATACGTCGAGTGCACGTTCAAGGAATGCACGATCGTCTACCACGGCGACGGCCCGACGGCCGCCGATGAGTGCAAATTTCAGAACTGCCAATTCGACTTCCGGACATCAGCGTCGTCGACGTTCAATACCCTCCGCTCGTTTTTTCACGGGGGGCTCGAAGAGGTGGTGGTCGACGTGCTGGCCAGCATCGTGGCCCCAAACAAACAGACGTCCCCCTTGCGGGTAATGGAGCAAAACGGACACACCCGGTTGATGCTCGACCTTGGGCGAGTCGACCCGAATGATCTCGGAGCAAACGGTCAACAGGACTCGTAGCGGTCCCCTCTGTCTATCCGCTGTCCGTCTAGATCCTTGACGCGTCCCTCTTCATGCTGTACTTCGCCTACGGCTCCAACATGCTCACCGAGCGGCTTCAGGATCGCGTCCCCTCGGCCGAGCCCGTGGCCGCGGCGACCCTCCCGGGCCGGACCCTTCGCTTCCACAAACGGAGCAAGGACGGATCCGGAAAATGCAACCTCGCCCCCGCGTCCGAGGACTCGGCCGCCGTGCACGGGGTTCTCTTCGATTTTGCGTCCGACGACCTCTCCGCGCTGGACGACGCGGAGCATCGGGGCCACGGCTATGAGCGACGCCGCGTTCATCCTCAGACCCCCGACGGCTCCGTCGACGCCTTCGCGTACGTCGCCCAGCCCGCGTACGTCGACGACGCCCTGCGGCCCTACGACTGGTATCGAGCAGTAGTGACGGCCGGGGCACATCAGCACGACCTCCCCACGGCGTATCGACGCCGCCTCGAATCCATTCGCAGCTATCCGGACACAAACGAGGAGCGTCGGGCCCAATACCAATCCCTCCTGCGCGCAGCAGGATTCCTGCACCTCTGGCCCGAGAAATAGTCTTCCCCTCAAAACTGAATGCGAAGCACGAGGGGCGGTGCGCGGAGGCCCTGCGTGGCGGCGGAGGCGCGAAGCGGCGACGGTGTGACAGTCCGTCGGAGTTGGTCGACCAGTACGGCCACGCCTACGCCCAGCACAGCCCCTGCAAGAACGTCGCTGGGATAATGCACCCCCAGGTGCACGCGACTCAGCGCAACTCCCGTGGCCCAGAGCGCCCCGGGCCCGATCACGTACCACCGCGGATGGGACAGGCTCCAGGAGGTCACCAGCGCTGCCGAGAGGCTGGCGTGGCCGGAGGGAAATGAGAGATGAGCGTCGCCGGGCGCCGGGGGATCGTGACGGTCGGCCCGGGCCTTCAGCGGACGGTGGACGTAGGGGCGGGGTCGGCCCACGGCGTGCTTGGCCCCTATCACGATCCCGTACGTGAGGCCCTGCGTCAGGGTCAAGCGATAGGCGGCCGCGGCCGCCGACGGGTCCTGCGTGATGCCCGCGCCGATCCACGCAGCAGGGACGGCACCGTAGAAGACGGGGCGGGCCGTTGCGTGGGCCCCCCGAAGCGGGAGGGCAACCCCCGGACGGGTCGTGCAGTAGATGAGGGCGAGCCCGCGACCATCGAGAGAGCGATCCGCCGACTCTTCCGCACAGAAGCGCGTCTGGGGGGCGGGCGAGGAAGAGGGACCGGAGGCGCTCGTCTGGGCACGGCTCTGCTCGCCGCCCCAGATGAAAAGCACCAGTAGCAGCATCGACCCGCCAGCGGCTTTTTCCGCCGCACCCGAGCGAAGACTCACCATGAGCACGCCACAACACTGAGCGGAGGGTCGTACTGCTGCTCTCCCCTGCCCACCTCAGTCCCTCAGAGAACGGGCCGACTACGCCTCCTCAGTCGCCGCCTCCGTCTCGGCGTCGGCGTCCTCCGCATCGGGATCTTGATCCTCGCCCGTCGCAAGACCGATCTCTGCCCGGATTGCCGACTTGATCTCGTCCAGCTTCTCAGGATTGTCCTCCAGCCACTCTTTCGTGTTCTCGCGGCCCTGAGCGATGGTTTCGTCGTCGTACGAGTACCACGATCCTCGCTTCTCGAGGATCTCGTACTCCGTACCAAGGTCGATGATTTCGCCGAGAGACGAGATGCCCTCTCCGTAGATGAGATCGAACTCCGCCTCCTGAAAAGGCGGGGCCACCTTGTTCTTCTTCACCTTCACGCGGGTCCGGTTGCCCACCACATCCTGCCCGTCCTTTACGGCCCCGATCCGGCGAATGTCCAGGCGGACCGACGAATAGAACTTGAGGGCCCGTCCGCCGGAGGTGGTCTCCGGGTTGCCGAACATCACGCCGATCTTCATCCGGATCTGGTTGATGAAGATCAGGGCCGTCTTGGTACGGTTGATGGTGCCGGCAAGCTTCCGGAGCGCCTGGCTCATGAGACGGGCCTGCAGGCCCACGTGCGTGTCGCCCATGTCGCCCTCCAGCTCCGCCTGCGGCACGAGCGCCGATACCGAGTCGATGGCAATGACGTCGAGGGCCCCGCTCCGCACCAGCGTATCCGTAATGTTGAGGGCCTGCTCCCCCGTGTCCGGCTGGGAAATGAGGAGCTCGTCGGTATCCACCCCGAGTTGCTCGGCGTAGTTGGGATCAAAGGCGTGCTCGGCGTCGACGAACGCACAGGTCCCCCCGAGCTTCTGGGCCTCGGCGACGATGTGGGCCGCCAGGGTCGTCTTGCCCGACGACTCGGGCCCAAAGATTTCGGTGATGCGCCCTCGGGGCACCCCTCCCACGCCGAGGGCGTCATCGAGGGCCAAGGACCCAGTCGGGATCGCTTCGACTTCCTGATGAGGATCGTCGCTGAGGCGCATGATCGCCCCTTCCCCGTGATCCCGCTGGATCTGTTCGACAGCAAGGTCTAGGGCTTTTTCCTTCGCTTCTCCGTCTTTGTCTGACATATCGTAGCTGGCGCGGCTAAATCAGAAAGAGTTCGTGGTTCCCCCCTTGGTGGCGAAGGTGCTCATTCGCTCACACACTCCTGTAGACACAAGAATGTCCCAATTCTAACGTGCCTCGGCCATTTCCGCATAGCATCGGACAAAATGGAACGAGGATTGGCGTTTGTTGGTCCCCCATCCGCCGATTTGTACACATGATTTGGACACATGAGAGACCACTGGAAATCCTGAACGTGTCTCGGGGCGGCAAGGACCATTCACAGTCCGCCAGCGGCGGGGTGCGGAGAGGAGATGTCCTTCGTGCTATTCGACGAGCTTGTCGTACTCTGACGAATGAGACGGATCCATCTGAACCAGGAGGCCATGGGCCTGACTCTCCAAGTCACTGCCGACAAAGAACGCAGTGAGCTCCTGGCTTTTCGTCGAGAAGAAGATATTGAGCGCAAAAGAAGTGGAAAGGCGGCGGTTTAGTTTCCGAAGGGTCTCGAGCACCTCGAGTCCCACCTGTCGAGCCTTTTCAGTTTCGCGCACGAATCGGTCCAGCCCCTTCCGATGATAGGTGTAATACACCCGGCGTAGCGGTTCGTGACGCTGATCGAGGAGATTGGAAAGAAGCTCCACCCGATTCTGCCGGGTGCCGACAGAGGACCAGCCCGGATCTCCACTTCCTTCTGCCTGGTCGGCCACTGAACGGGCCTCCTCGAAATATGGAGTTCCCCCCAGCGGGCTGAAGGTGTCATAATCGTACCCAAGAATCAGATAGGCATAGAAGTCAAGGACTGAGGTCAACGAGTTGTACCGATCGGGATCGTAGTTGAGCGACGATCCTCGACTGAATTCGAAGGTCCACTCCGGATCGTTGATGCGCGCGACGACAGTGGACTGCGACGTTCCATAAATGGGCCGCCGGGACGTGACGATGAGCCGGGTCCGAAACTCCGAAATACTGATCGACTCCCGCACGACAATCTGCATCGAGCACGAGATCCGCTCGTGTGAAAGAAACCGGCCGTCCGTCCAGGAGCGAGTATTGAGGTATTCTTGGATTTTCCGCTCGAGATCATCCAGAAACGCAAACTCTGACTCGGCGCCACTGAGCTGCGAGTCGTCGATTTGCACTCGACAATCCAGTTCTTGCCCGGCCGCCGGAACGGCGACAGAGGCCGAGAGCACGAGGGCAACCAACCAGGACGGCGTCGGGACCTGAAGCACGAGGCGAGAGAGAAACCGTAGGTGCTGATGGAAAGGCGTATTGCTACTTTCACTCCGACCTTGAGGTTTCTGCCCCTTCCTCGGGTTCCACTCGGTCGGACTTGGAGGAACGATCCGACAGAGAACCTCTCGTCAGGAACAGTCGATTAACGAATTTCCTCGTTTGATTCTTTTCAAAGTAAATTCTAAAATAAAAACCCGTTTCTGAGAACACTGCTTTGCCCTCCCCCGATGCGTCGTCTCCTGGGGCTCTTCCTCGCAGGAATGGTCATGAGCGTGTCCGGCGTCGTTCCGGCTCACGGCCAGTCTGCGTACGACCTTTTTGGCAGTGCCCGGGCCTCCGGCCTCGGCTATGCGTCGACCGCAATGACGAGGACTGCCGGTGTTCACGCAAATCCGGGCGCAAGTGCGCTGCACCAGCGACGAATGGTCTCGTTCTTCGCCCGGGAAGCGTTCGGGCTCTCGGTGCTCCGCTATGGGTCGGTCTACGGCACGTGGCCTGCCAGTTGGGGTGCGGTGTCGGTTGGCGCCAGCACGTTTGGGGGCGATGGGTATCGGGAAGTTCACTACAGCCTCGGATACGCCCGAGGGCTTCAGTTTGGCACCTCTCGGCGGATATACGTGGGCCTGACCGGTCGGTACTATCACACCCGCATCGACGGGTACGGAGGAACGGGGGCGCTGGGTCTGCACCTCGGCCTGCTCGTTCAGCTCTTGCCCTCCATTCACCTCGGGGCGCACGCCACGAACGTGAACGGACCCTCGCTCGTGGACGGAGAGACCCTGCCCCAAACGCTGTCGGTGGGGCTTCAGTACCGCGTACACTCTCGGTTCCTGGTGGTGGCGGACGTCTTCAAAGACCTCTCTTTTTCCGCCTCTGTGAGGGGTGGGCTGGAGGTGCGCCCCATTCCGATGCTTGCCCTCCGGGCCGGGGTGACGAGCAGTCCAACCCGTTTCACCGGGGGCGTCGGGCTGCATCTCGGCCGGATTCGGGCCCACGTGGCCGCCGAACAGCACGCTGAGCTGGGTTGGTCGCCCTCCGCGTCGCTCGAGATTCGCTGGTAGTCCTGCGGTCATCATGCTGTCGGCTCGTCCCCCCTTACGGCTCATCGTGCTGCTGTTCCTTCTGCTCGTCCCTGTTGGAGGGGCCTCCCAGGGACACGCCCAAACGCCTACCGACTCTACGACCGCGGATACGACGAACCTCAGTCGCCGGCTGGAACCTGTACTGGATGCCTTTGGCGACACAGAACAGACAACCGCTCAGGCGGCGGAGCGGTTCGCTCACCTGGCCGACAGCCCGCTCAACGTCAACCGAGCATCCGCTGCGGACCTCGCGGTGCTTCCGGGGCTGTCGTCCCGCGAGGCCCATCGCATCGTGCGCTACCGCGAAGAGCATGGAGCCTACGACCGCTGGACCGCGCTGCGAGACGTAGAGGGCATCACACCCGAGAGGGTCCGCGCAATCCGCCCGTTCCTAACCCTGGGCACCGCCCCCGACACGAGGGGCTTCCCCGCCTTCAACACGATGGTCTCGAATCTCGAGTTCAGCCTCATTCAGCGGTACACGCGCCGCCTGGATCTTGGCCGGGGGTACCGCGAGGACCGGTTTCTCGGCCCCCCGGGCCGACTCACGTCCCGCCTCCGCCTCGGCTACGAGCGGCGCCTCCAGCTTGCCCTGACGCTCGACAAGGACCCGGGCGAGCCGCTCCGGTGGGCCCCCGCCACCGATACCTATGGATTCGACCACGTCGCCGGGAGCCTCGCCCTGCGGGATCTCGGCCCCGTCGAAACGCTCGTCCTCGGGGACTTCACGGCTCAGTTTGGACAGGGCGTTGCGCTATGGCAGGGCCTTCGCTTTGGGAAAGGACGGGATCCGGTCTCTCCTGTCCTCCAGACCGGACGGGGGATTCTTCCGTATCGGTCGGCCTCGGAGGTTAATTTTTTCCGGGGTGCCGCCATGACCGTCGGCCTTCCGGGCGACCTCTCGGTGACGGGCTTCGTCTCGCGCCGGAACCGGGACGCCTCGCTCGACTCGTCGCTCACGGCGACGGAGACTGCGGCTCCCATCCCGGCCCGCACCATCTCGGCCGGGGGCCGCCATCGCACCCCGAGCGAGCTCGCCCGAAAAGGCACGCTGGGCGAGACGACGGTCGGCGGCGCGCTCGAATACGATGCGTCCTCCCTCCACCTCGGCGTCACCGGCTACTACGGCCGGTTCAACCGGCCCCTGCGTCCCGGCGACACACCCTATCGGCGATTTCGCGTAGCCGGGCGCCAGGCGTCCATGGCAAGCGCCTACGCAACTACCTACCTGGGCAACTATACTCTTTTCGGCGAGGTGGCGCGGGCCCCAGGCGGAACGTACGGTGGACTGGTCGGCGCGGCGCTGGACGAGGGAGACGTCGCAGACGCGATCCTTCTGGGCCGCTGGTATCCCCGGGGGCTCACCAACCTCCACGGCGGCGCCTTCGGAGAGCGAAGCCGTCCCCAGAACGAAATCGGCGTCTACACGGGCCTTCGGCTGCGCGTGGCGGAGAACTGGACGATCGGGGCGTATTTCGACCAGTTTCGCGCCCCCTGGCTCCGCTTCAATGTCCCTCGGCCCTCCACCGGATGGGAGGCCCGCACGGTTCTTGAATATGATCCTCGGCCCTGGCTGTCCACCTATCTCCAAGCTCGGGCGCAAGGTGAAGAAGAAGGCACGGAGCACTCCGGACCCGGGGCTCGGAGCCTCGAAGGGGTGCAGGAGGAACGACGCTACTCGGCCCGCTGGCACACCGAATACTCCTTCAGTGACGCCCTAACCCTGCGGACTCGCATCGAGCTCTCCCGAAAGTCGACGCCGACCACCACCGCAAAGGGATTTTTTCTCTCTCAGGGCCTCCGCTGGATCCCCCACCCGTCGGTGCAGATCGATGCCCGAATTGCGTTCTTCGACACCGACGGGTTCGCGGCCCGCATCTATGCGTACGAGCACGATCTGTTATACAGCTTTTCGGTCCCAGTCTTCTTCGATCGAGGACGCCGGTCGTACCTCCTGGTGCAGTACGACGTACTTCCCTCGCTCACCCTCGAAGCAAAGTACGCAACCACGAGGTACGAGAACCGCACCACAATTGGCTCCGGGCTTAATCGGATTGACGGATCGCGCCGCCGCGAGATTCGGGTTCAAGTCCGATGGACACTGTAGAAGCGAGGACGAGAGCGTCCCAGGGCGTGCTGTCAACTCCTACGAATCGCACTTTCGACTCGCCCTGTTACGAAGTCGTCCAACAAGCCCACACGTCCACGAACTCCGGGCCAACGTCCCGTTGTTTTCAAAGTGTGGCATGGTGATTGATGTGAAAACCTACCCGATGGATCCTCGACTCAACCGATCCATTCCCTGAGAGATGTCAGGGCCGTGTTTTCCGGGGTCAGACGACGGGGTTTGCTTCTCGGACGATCGACCCAGGACGTTTTTCTTCACCCGGCTTCCTCATTCTCCACACCCCCACTGTTAGTATGAGTACGTCGCAAAACCCCAACATTCTGGCCGTAGAGGACAACTCAGAGACGCAGCTCCTGCTGAAGCACCTGCTGAAGGGATCCTACGACGTGGAGATCGTTTACGGGATTGAAGGTGCACTGGACGCTGTGGATGCCGGCTCGTTCGATGTCCTATTGCTCGACATCAACCTTAGCGAAGACCAGACAGGCACTGATCTCCTCCACCTGATTCGAGAGCGCCAGGGAATGGGGGAGGTCCCCGCCGTCGCCCTGACGGCCTACGCCCTGCCCGGCGACCGCGAAGACTTTCTCCAAAAAGGCTTCGACGAGTACGTAAGCAAGCCGTTTACCCGCGCCGACCTCACGGACGCCATCGAGAATACCCTCAAACCGGCTTAGCTTCTCCCCTCCCTCGAAATGGAACAGGACCGGCGGCACCTGGGGAGCGCTGGGCGATCGTCTGTCAAGCGCCTTGTCGAACAGTGGAGGCTCGGCTGCTTCTGATCGTAAGAGGGATGCCGGGGCTGTACCGGCGAATGGGAGAGCGGAGACCCCGAAATTCTGCCCGGGCGAACGGGCCGCCGTCGCTACGATGCGGCTGCCGCCCCAGAAGGGCGCAGAAAAAAAGCCCAGGACCAGTCAAGGTCCCAGGCTCGGGCAGGCGGTGTGGGGAGTCGGCTTAGTTCACGCAGGTGGCTTTCAGCGTGTCGCGTCGGTCCGAGAGAACGGTTTCCCACTCCGACTCGTCGACCGGTTCATCTCCTTTGAAGTACTCCCACTCGTCAACACTTTCATCGGAGATGACGACCGAATTGGTCATGTGGGCCACGCGCTTGAGCACAGGGGACGTGCCCATTTGATGGACAAACGTGATGGTGCACTCTCCGTCGGCCGTTTTTTCCTTGACCGACAGCCAGTTGTCCCCACAAACCTGGCAGCTGTAAAAACGGGATTCCTGTTCTTCTCCGAGTAGATCGTCCACTTCATCCTCCTCTTCGAAGACAACCTGCATCGGGCGCAGGCTCTCGCATCCGCAGGTCTTACACTGGAGTTTTTCCATGCTGGAGAGGGCTACTAGTAAGTGGCCAATGCGCCTGGATCAACGCACCCAACCCGCAGAGGTTCGTCGTGGGGATCGGAATCTCCTCGTGGACAGGGACTGCTGCGAGGATCTCGCCAGAAGTTTACCTCTCATACCATCTGCGCCAAATCGTCGTGCATTTTGAGTAGTAGGGACAACCGGCGGGTCGTCCCGACGTGGACGGATAGGTACAGAGATGCACATTGAAATATCGTAATTGGTATCCCCCCCCCTCGGTTCGAGGAATCGCCGCAAAAGCCCCCAAGGTCCCCGGATGGATCGCAAAACGGGATCGGCCCCGGCGTCATCGCCACACGAGGTCGACGTCGCCCGGCTCGAGCCGAAAAGCCGCCCCGATCTGCAGGTCGAAATCGAGGAGGTAGAAGAGCCGGAACTGGAGCCCAATCCCGCCCCCCACCGACGAACGGAAGGAGCCCGCCTCGTCTACGGCCGTGAGGGTTTGCCCGAATCCGTAGCCGTATAGCGCCTTGGCGTAGAAGGGGACCAGGGTGGACCCATCGTCGATGTACCAGAACGGGTGCGTGATCTCGGCCCCCAGTCGAACGAACGACCCGGCACCGAGTGCCAGGTCTTCGTATCCCCGAGGCACAAACTGATCGGTCCCCACCACGGAGCGGGCATTTTGCGTGAGGAATCCGGCCCCCAGCCGCACACCGGTGTGACTGCGCAGCGCAAGGGGCAGATAGAGGTCGGCCTCCGACACGAAGGCCCGGCTCGCCGGCACGCCGTCGGTCCAGGCGTCAACCTCGGCGGAGGAGCGCACGATGAGTCCCTGGTTGGGGACGAGGTCGCGGGGATTTTGCTGGAGACGATGGCCCCACGCTGCCTGCGGAGACAGCGTGACGCGGTCTCGCCAGCGAGTAAGCCTCCGGGCGTCCTCGGGCTCGAGGACCTCAACGGCGTCGCCGAAGAACCGGGTCTGCCGGTACTCCGCCCCCAGAGAAAACGCGAGCGCGCTCTGATACACGTTGGACCGAAGGCGGATGGGAAGCCGCGTGCCCACCGATGCGCCTCGCTCTTCGAACCCGAATCGCGCCGAGCGCGATCCTTGATCGGTCTGGATCGTGGCCGGAACCGTTTCGGGAGTGTCGAACACCGTCAGGGACGGCCGCAGCAACCACCGCCCCGACTGCACGGTCGCCGAGCCCCAGAGCCGGCCGTCCTGCCAGAACGCAGTGCCCCGGTACCGCCACCGCCCGAGCGGATCATTTCCGGCCACCCCGAGGCCTACGCCCATCCCAAGCTCCTCGAAGCGGGCCGCATCGGGACGGTCCGCCTCGTCGGCATCGTACGAAACGGTCGGATAGATCATCCGCGGGGCGAGGTGGCGCCACGCCTCGTACGGCCGACTGTCGTCGAAGGCCGCCGTGTCGGCGGAGGTCGATGCGACCTGGCGGGCGGGCGGACGCGGAGACGCCCCCTCCACAATGACGCGC
>CAZRPQ010000001.1:45803-53063 GCA_964601725.1 uncultured Salinivenus sp.
CGATGCGACCTGGCGGGCGGGCGGACGCGGAGACGCCCCCTCCACAATGACGCGCGACGGATCGACCGTCGGGGCCGCATCGGGACGAAACGGAATGCGGCCGAGTTCGTGGCGCTCGTGCTGGTACTCGATGAACGCGACCGACGCCCGATCGGGCGACAGGGTGGGCTCAAACGCCCCGAACGGAACGTTCGTGAGGCGCAGCACCTCGTCTGACCTCGTGTCGAAAGCAAAAGCGTTCGCAACCCCGTCGAGATCGGCCGAGAAGAGCAGATAGCGCCCCTCGGGTCCCCAGCTCACGTCATAAATGACGGCCTCCTTCAGCCCGAGCCAGGGCCGCAGGCGAACGGCGTCCCGTCGCCGATGGTCGACCCGATACAGGCGCTGGGTCCCGTCCACGTTCAGCAACACAGCCACCCTGCGCCCGTCCGGGGACGGCGCAATTTGCTTAAAGCGGGCCCGCTCAAACTGCGTGAGGGGCCGGACCTCATGTGCATTCTCCTGCTCATCGAGGGTCGCCCACTGGCTGAAGGGACCGTCATTTTGGACGGCCCAGATTGCTCCGGTTGGGGCCTCCACGGGGGCGAATGCACGGCCCTTCTCGGTGAGTTGTGTGGCCGTCCCCGTCTCCAGATCCACACGCTCCACCTCCGCGATGTCCTGAGTCGGCACCCAGGGATCCGGCACGTAGCGAGAGGCGTAGAGGGCGCTCGTGTCCCGGCCCAGGCTGTAGGTGTAATCTTCCGTGATCGATTGAACGCGAATGAGGCTCCGCTCCCCCGTCTCCACGTTGATCCGGTAGAAGCCCCTTCGCACGTCGTAGCCGTGCAGGTAGGCGACGACCGTGTTCTCGTCGAGCCAGTAGGGACGCCGGTAGTTGCGTCCATCTCGGCCGGCGATGGTCTCAGTGTCCGTGAACGGCCTCCGAGACTCCATCTCGCGCTGGTAGCGCGCCCGCAGCGTCGTGCGGAGGGTCTCATCGATGCCGCCGGGCCACTCTCCCAGTCCCGTCCACAACCCGACCCCGAACCCCAAGAAGGGAAACCGGTTGTGGAGGGCCGCTGCCTCCTGAAAGAACGCCGTGCTCGTCGTGTCCCCGCGCTCGGCCCACGTCTGGAAGGCGTGGGCGCCGCCGATGTAAAAGCGATTGAACGGCTGTGTATACCGGGGGGGCTCCATCATCTGGGTGAGAGACCACGGCTCGTCCGACAGCATCGCCGCCCGCATTTTCATGGTAAAGAGGGGCGCATTCAGCCGGCCTGCCCCCTCTTCGAACCGGCTTTCTCGAAACACCGCAATCCCTTCCACGAGGCCCCGGGGCGCTGTGAGGTTGCTCGCCCGGGCCGCGTCCGGCGCGAAAAACCGAACCAGATTTCCGTACCCGAATCCGGCATCGATCTCCGCGTGCGTGGCGTGCACGAGTTCGTGGGGCCCCACCAATGCCGGCCAGGACGACGAGCGGGCGACGAGGGCGTCGTTCCTGATGCTCGGGGCCTCAATTTCCTGCCTGAACGGAAACGGCGTGACGAACCCGTTCGACCGGTCCGAAAAGCCATCCACCACGACCGGCATGTCGATGGGTTGTGGCGTCAGGCCCACGAGGCTGTCCGTCCCCGCCCTGCTTTGGCGCAAGGCCCGTCGAATGCGTCTCGCTGCGTCTTCCTCGCCCTCCTGCACAATGAGATCGAAGTGGCGCCCGGGCACGGTTCGGTACTCGGCCGAGGGCGGGCGGTAGGTGACCTGATACAGATCGGCGTTCAACTGGGTGACGCCCTGCGCCCATCCCGAGACGGGGCTGAGCGCGAACATCCCCAGCAAAAGGGCGACGAGTCCCCACACGATGAACCAGGGACGAAAGGAGACAACCATACGAAATTGGGCGGTTTTGGAAACGTCTGTGCCTGCACTCCTTACTCTTGGTTCCCCGACGCGTGAGAGGGACACGAGTGATCGCCTGCGAAAAGCTTTCTGTGAGGGAGTGAGGCTCGTCCGCCTCTGCTCAGGGAAGCACCCTGTAGGCACGGGTGAGAGGGCGCGTGGGAGCAGGGGCGCACAGGCATTTCGCCCCGGCCGAGGACAAGATCAGATCGCCAAGACCAAGATCCAATTGCCCCGGCAAGAAGGGGTTAATGTCCGTCAGCCTCTGCTCTGTTCCGATGACGTTTACCCTCGAAGCTCGCTGGTTTGGCCCGTCTCCTCTTCCCGCCGCACTTCGGGAGTGGTTCGGCACCCTTGGGGCGGTGGAGACCTCCACGCAGTCGGACCTGTACTTGCCGGCGGAAGACCCGACACTAAACCTGAAGCTGCGGAATGGGCAGCTCCAGATCAAGCAGCGCCTGGCGGGACCGCTCCGCACCTCGTTTGGGCCAAGGGCCGCCGGCCGCTGTGAGCAGTGGGTGAAGTGGCGGTTCGCCCTGAAGGAGAGTGCTCCTTCCCTCAGGGAGGAGGACCCGACGGACCTGTGGGTTCGGGTGGAGAAAACACGTCATCAGCTCTCAATTTCACCAGAGGCCCAGTCGTCCCTCGCCCCTGAGCTCCCGACCTCGCCCCCCGCGACGATCGAAGCGGAGCTCACGACCGTCGAAGCCGCGGGGCAGACGGCCTGGACGCTTTGTGCCGAGACCGAAGGCCCGGTGTCCAGCCTCACGGATACGCTTCACACGGCCGCCCCCCTCCTGCTGGACGACCGGCTCCCAGTCGCCCTCTCCCCCGACCAGTCGTTTGGTTACATCCGCTGGCTCCAGCAGTTGCCTGCGGTCACCACACGACCGGGACCCGAGATTCAGGTTCCCCGACCGGACGAATAACCGACACGTCTTCCGGCCCATCGTCACAGACCAACGGCCCCCGTGCTCGCCGGTCGAGCTCGATCTCCACCTCCGTTCGGACCCGGCAGCATCCCCGTCGGTCCCCCTTCCTGACGCCTCGACGGGCCTGCCCCGGCCGGGACCGATCGACGGCAGCGAGCACGAGGCACAGTGCTAGATGGAGGAGCCATCGAAGATGAGCCGTGTCCCGTTCTCCTTCAGCCACTCGTCTTTTGCCTCGTAGTCCGGCACGTGTTGCTCCACGAACCGCCAGAAGCGGGCGCCATGGTTCGGGTGCTCGGCGTGGGCCAGCTCGTGGACAATAACGTAGTCGATCACATCGGGCGGCGCCATGAGGAGGCGAAAGTTGAGGCTGAGCGTCCCCGTCTTCGTCGAGTAGCTGCCCCAGCGCGTCTTCTGGTTGCGGATCTGGATCTGCTCGTAGCCGACGCACAGCACGTCGGAAAAGTGCTCGGCCCGCTCGGTGAAGTATCGGCGGGCCTCCGCGCGGTAGAGCCGCTCCAGCTCCGCCTTGAGGGAGGTGGCCTCGACCTTCGACGCGGCCAGGCGGATCTCTTCGGCCTCCACGCAGGACGCAGGCACGTCCTCGACCACGACCGTCCGCTCGGTGCCGAGCACCGGAAACGTCTCTCCTTCCTCGAACCGCCGCTCGGGCATCTGGGCGCGGTGGCGGGCGAAGCGGTCCTTCTGCTTCAGAATCCAATCGCCCTTTTCTTGGAGCAGGGCGTCGGGGTCCACGTCCCGCCCTTCGGGCACGATCAGCGTGATCCCCTCCAGGTCCGCATCGATGCGGATCTGGCTGGCCTGTTCGCTGCGGCGGACCTGGTAGGCCACCGTCTCGCCCTGGATGTCTACCGTCTGCTCGGCCGTCGGCATGGACAGGGGACTTCCAAAGTAGCTATTCGGTGGAGTGGGCGATGATGTAGCTGACTTCAGGTGAGCGGCTCAGAGAGACGGTCCCCGTTCGGAGATGGTACGAAGGCATCGGCCCGACGGCAACCAAGCCCCCGCGTCAGAACGAATGCCCCCCTCCTTGCTTCGTTTCGCACCTCCCCATCACTTTGCACGCAAATTCCACCGTGCGGAACGAGGGGACGCCGGGGAATTCCGCACACGCGGGGATAGCTTCCAGGCCGCTACCCCGTGCCTTCGGGCTCGGTTTTCTCCAGCGCCGACAGAAGGTCCTCGCGCAGGTCATCTTCGTCAGTACGGTGCGCGTACTCTCGGATTAGATCCCTGGCCTTTTGGTCGTCAAAGTGCAGGGCGAAGACGTTCTCAGGAAGCTCGGGATGCTTGTCGGATTGAAAATCGCCGTCGTCAGTTAGGTGGTGGCCCATCGCTACTCAGGGTTAATGAAGAGAGAACCGTGTAGGTCTGGGGCGTCGAATTGGGCTTTCCAGGACCGGTGCGGGGACCCCGCAGACGCAGGGACGGACCGTCGGCTCCCAACGCCCCCCTCGCCTCTCCGCGCGGAACGGGGAGAGGGTGGATCGCTCGGTTCTTGCTCAGAGGGGAGCAGCCCCCGCTCCCCAGAGACAGACGTTCGGCGAATACGCGCTCTCAATAAAAACACAAAACCCCCACTCAGCGTCGCTGAGCGGGGATCCGTAGGCGGCGGTGGGGGAGGGATTCGAACCCCCGGGACCCGCGAGGGCCCTCCGGTTTTCGAGACCGGTGCATTCGACCAGGCTCTGCCACCCCACCGTCGGAATGTCGTGCGACAAGCACGGCGATCTGTGCAAAGCGGTCTACATGACCACCCGCGACTCGTTCCGCCCTTGGCCGGAGCCAGCCTCAAAAAGGGCGTGAAGGGGCCTCGCCCGCCGCTGAGACTAGCCTCGCACAGGAGGCCTCCTACCACGCTCGTGCTCCCACCCGACAATTGCGGCGACATCCTGCCGAATCGTCGACAGGGCCCCCTCCGCGGATTGCTTCGACAGGGAGGCCGCCGCGACCAGCTCCTCGCCGACGAGAAGCGGGGCGGCGCCGCGCCCGTCGCAGAAGGCGTCGGAGAGGTCCCACTTCTGCATGCGGCGCGTGGACGAACGGCGGTCCTCGTCGGCACGCTCAGTGATCCGCTCGGCGTCCTCAAGGGGGACCCCGTCGGGAAGGTCGGCGGGCGCACCAGCGGTTGCCTGTTCCTCGGTGGCTGGGACAAGGGACGTGTCAGAGGAAATAAAGCCCCCAGACGAACCCCGCGATGGCTGAGAGTGCCAACTGCGCGATAAGCGCCGCAGCTGCAGCGAGAGGTGGCAGCACCCAGCCTTTCCAGTTCCTCCCGAAAAAGCCAGGTCCAGCAAGGGCGTGCAGGACGATCATCAGTACCGGACCAGCGGCGAATATAATCGTTGAGGACCAGGCCTGCAGTACCGGTACCAAAAACACCAGAAGCAGATTTGCCTGCGCCACGGTATAGAGCTCGAACACGACCAGATCGGCGAAGGTCAGCTCAGAGAACAGTCCGCGTAGAACTCCAGCCGCGATGAGGCACACTAGAATGCCGAAATACGACTGAATCTGCTGAACCACCGAGAACGCAGTCTGTGCCGCATCCGAAGCAGAGGTCCATCCGAGCTTTTCGCGGAGAGGGGACCCCTCGCCAAGCATTTCGTCAGGATTCAGTCCCATCGTTTTCCACTGCACCCGCATCAGCTCGGCCTGTCCCTGAACCCATTCCGCCCGGAAGAACCCGTAGATTACAAACACGAGAGTGGTTGCGATCAGAAAGTAGCCAATGGGACTCACAATTCGCTTCCGCTTCCCATCGACGTATTGCCGGGCCAGGCCCCCAGGACTCCGAACTCCGCCGAGAAGAGTCCGCCGGAGCCCAATCCCCAGGCCGTCGATGTCGAGGACCGTCTCCAGAAAGCGCCGCCCGAGATCGCGGAGCCGGAGCTGAGGGAGGTGGCGCTGCCCGCAGTTGTGGCAGTACTCACCCGCGAGAGGGGTTCCGCAGTTCTGGCAGGCTGCACCGGCTGCACGTGGGGACTGGTCGGTGGGAACTTGGTCCTCAGAGGTGGTAGTTTCGCCAGAACGCTCCTCCGGGTGCGGTTCCGGGCCGCGGCTTCCGGGCGTGTCGCTGCTCATCGGTAGATGCAAGACGTGTGCGCAGAGCGCTGGGGCTGAAGAGGGACGTTTTTCGCCTTCAGCGGTCGTCCTGCCTGCGAAACGCTCCCGCCTCCGGCTTTCCTGGCACCACGAGGCGCCCCTCCTTCAGGCGCAGACCGCCTACGGCGTTGCGATAGTTGGCGCCGAGGGTTTGCGCCTTCGGGTCATCGGCCGACACCCGCTCCTCGTAGGTCAGGGTTCGGTCGTCGTAGCGCATGCGGCCGCTCCCGTAGCCGATGCGAGCAGCGGCCGCTGATGAATCGAGCCCCGAGACCACCGCCCTCAGATACACGCAGACCGGCACCTTCAGTCGGTCGTCCTCGACGCTGTAGACGCACCGAGCGGTCTCCCGCGGCACTTTCGCCTTCTTTGGCCGCACCGTCATCGTGAGGCTGTCCCGCAAGACGAGCCGCATCTGAAATTTGGGCGTCTCGGCGGTCCATACGCCCCGCCAGGCGTCCGGCGCGTCTTGGGCCACGGTCGGCCCTGCCGCAAGGCACAGTGCAAGCGAGAGAAGCGCAGCAAGGCGGTACATGGCGACCGGTAGAGGTCGATCTTCTCCCAGATGTTCTCCCGTGGAATCACGAACAAGCTCGTCCCAGCGGGCCTGATGTCCCTGTGCCCCTGGGGCCGTGGGTGGCATGGCACTGAGGGAATGGCTGTTGGAAACACCAACGAAACGAGGGCTGAATCCAGCCTCGAAATGAGGGCGTAAAGGGGCCACCGTCCGATCAAAGGGCGGCCTCTACCAACGACGGCACCGCGTTAAGCACCGCGTCGAGTTTCTCCGTGTCCCGCCCCCCGGCCGAGGCGAGCGAGGGACGTCCGCCGCCACCGCCGCCCAGTCGCTCCCCGAGATCCCCAACGAGGGCTCCGGCCTGCAAGTCACGGTCGGCAATCAGGTCGTCGGCCACGGTGGCCACCACGTACGCCTTCTCCCCCTCCTTCCCGAGGCTCCCGAGCACCCCCACGGCGCCCTCCCCCACCTTGTCGCGGAACTGCTGACCGAGTTCCTGCAGGTCGTCCATGCTGGCCTGGTCGAGCCGTCCGGTGACCACCGTCACGCCGTCGACGGTCGTCGCGTTCTCGTCGATGAAGGTGTCGAGGCGGTCTGCCAGCTGGCCGCGGCGGAGCCGTTCGACCTCCTCCTGCAGATGATCGCGTTCCTCCTGCAGCTCAGCGATCGCGCTGGGGAGCGACGTGTGGAGGGACCGGAACTGTCGGCGGGCCCGCCCAAGCTCGTCGAGCTCCGACGCCACGTGCTCCAGTGCCGCCTCCCCGGCCACCGCCTCCACGCGGCGCACGCCCGAGGCGACCGATCCCT
>CAZRPQ010000002.1:0-34955 GCA_964601725.1 uncultured Salinivenus sp.
CCGACTACGTCGATCTGTTTCTCCGGGACTGACCCTGCTGGTCGCCGAGGGGCCAGGTGAAAGAAGGGACAGGGGCACTCTCGCGATCAACCCGCTGTACGTCAGCAGCGTCCGGCTGAACATGTTCGAGGTGTCGCAGCCGTTCTTCATCTCGAGCGTCGGCGTATCGACGACGCCCATCGCGCGCAGCCAGTTTCAGACGCTCGTCCAGAACCCGTTCTCGCCCGACTTCCTGAAGATTGTGCTGCTGCTGTTCGGGATTCTCCTGGTCTTCGGCACGCTGCTGTGGGCGGTGGAGCGCAAGGAAAACCAGTTCCAGTTCCGGCCGGGCCTGCGGGGCCTGCTCGACGGCCTCTGGTGGGCCGCCGTCACCATGACGACGGTGGGCTACGGGGACCGGACGCCCAAGACCCAGGCCGGACGGACGATTGCGATCGTGTGGATGTTTGCGGCCGTCGTCATCGTGTCGGGCTTTACGGCCACCATCGCGTCGACGCTCACGGTCAACTCGCTGGCGGCCGAGATCAAGCAGTTGGAGGACCTCCGGTCGGTCGAGCGGATCGGCACCGTCAACGCCACGAGCAGCGAGGACTTTCGGGTCTCCCACGACCTGCTCCCGAGCCACGAGTACGAAACGCCCCGGGCGGCCCTGCAAGCCCTAGCCCGGCAGGGGGTCGACGTGGTGGTGTACGACCGGACCGTGATGCGGTACCTCATCAACCGCGAGAAACTGGACGGCAGCGTGGAGCTTCTGCCGGTCACCTTCAACCAGCAGTATCGCAGCTTCCTGATGCCCCGCGGAAGCCCCCTGCGCCGCCGCCTCGACCCGCTGCTGGTGCGCCGCATCAACCGGGCCGACTGGCAGGAGGTCGGGATGCGCCCAGAGGATGACCCTTCGGGCCCCTGAAATTCTTCAAACTCGTTCGCTTCGCTCACTCAGGCAGTGAAGAATTTCCGAGCGCTCCGCCTCTGCCGTCGTCCGGGCGGCATTTTCTTCAAGGCCGGAGGGAGCAATTCCACGGCTTGGCAGCCGCCTCCGAGCTTTGACAGAGACATCGGAGCGTCCTGCGGGTTATCTCAGAAGGCTACACAGTCGGGCGAGGCTCTTTCGCACAAACAATGTCACACGATTGGCCCCCGTGTCACGGTGGCAATCGGGCGCCCTGAAAGCGCTTTTGGAAAGTCATGTGATAGTTTTTACAATGAAGGCTCCGCAAGAGATGTGAACCCACCCAGCCTCCCCCCATGAAGCGTACGCTTCAAGCCCGCCTCAGCACGATGATGTTCCTGGAGTTCTTCGTCTGGGGCGCGTGGTACACCACCGTCGCGGTCACCATGACGGCCCACGGCATGGAGGGCCTCACCCACTGGCCCTTCACGGTGAATCCGATCGCCGCCCTCGTCGCCCCGTTCTTCGTCGGCCTCGTGGCCGACCGCTACTTCGCAACCCAGCGGGTGCTCGGCGCGCTCCACCTTCTTGGGGCGGCGTTCATGTTTGTGGCGCCGTCCGTCATCGCCTATCCGGCCGTCTTTATTCTGATCCTGCTGGCGTACAACCTGTGCTACATGCCGACAATGAGCCTGGCCAACACGCTGGCCTTTCACAACATGACGGATCAGGAGGCGCAGTTTCCGGTCATCCGCGTCTTTGGGACCATCGGCTGGATCGTGGCCGGGCTCCTCGTGAGCTTCGTCGGCGTGTACTTCGTGCCGGAGGGCGTCATTCCGGAGGAGACGACCTTCCCGCTGTACCTGACGGCGGTCATCAGTGCTGTCTACGGCCTCTACAGCTTTACGCTGCCCCACACGCCTCCCCCCGCCGAGGGCGAGGAGGTCTCGATCCGAAGCATTGTCGGGATCGATGCGCTGAAGGAGCTCGGGTCGACGTCCTTTTATGTCTTCCTCGCAAGCTCTTTTCTCATCTCCATTCCCCTGGCGGCCTACTACAACTTCACCCAGACCTTCCTTGAGAACACGGGCTTTCAGGACGTGGCGGCCGTGCAGACCATCGGGCAGACCTCCGAAGTGGTCTTTATGCTGCTCATGCCGCTCTTCTTCGTTCGGCTGGGGGTGAAATGGATGCTGAGCGTCGGCATGTTTGCCTGGGTGCTGCGGTATGGCCTCTTCGCCTTGGGGGCGCCGGATGTGGTCACGTGGATGATTATCTCCGGCATTGCCCTGCACGGCATCTGCTACGACTTCTTCTTCGTGACCGGGCAGATCTACGTGGACAAGAAGGCGAGCGACGAGATTCGGGGGCAGGCACAGGGGCTTATCGTCCTCATCACTTACGGCGCCGGGATGCTGATCGGGGCTCAGGCCGCCGGATGGCTCTTCAACTTTATCCGCACCGGCGAGCAACTGAGCCTGGATCAGTGGGTGACCTTCTGGTGGGTCCCGGCCGTCTTCGCGGGCGCGGTGCTCGTGTTCTTCACGCTCTTCTTCCACGACGAGGTGGAGGTGACTGAGGAGTCCCTCGCCTCTGTGATGGGGGCCGAGACGGAAACGGAAGAGGAAAAAGAGCTTGCTTGAGACTTCGATAGCTTGGTTCCTTCCGCGAAGGTCCTTCTGTAGAGGTTCTCTCGCCCCGATCGTACAGGTGGGCCCCGGCCCCGATGTGACCCGTGGATGCCTCCGGACGGTCCGAGGCGACGTCTGCGAGTGGACCGTCGCCTCAGAGGGGACGGAGCCGCTTGGCAATCCTTCTCCCTTGGTCCTGCTCGCTTCACGGCCGCGGTTCTCCGAACGGAGCCGAACAGCACTCCCCACGGATCTCTCACACGTCCATTCCCCGACATGCGACTCACAAACTGGTTCCGCCTCGCGAGCTTTCTTCTCCTCGTCCCCATCCTCGGCGGATGCACCACGGAGGAGCCCTCTCCCGAGCAGCCGAACATTATTTTCATCCTGGCGGACGACATGGGGTACGGGGATGTCGGGGCTTACAATCCCCAGTCGAATACGTCGACGCCCCACCTGGATCGGCTCGCCGAACAAGGCATGCGGTTTACCGACGCCCACGCCGCTGGATCGGTATGCATTCCGTCGCGCTACGGATTGTTGACCGGCCGGTATCCCCACCGCGAGCGCACGCAGGAATGGCGGGAACGCGCTCTTCTCGCGCCCAACCAGACCACACTCGCCACCTCGCTCCGGGACCGTGGATACAGCACGTACATGGTGGGCAAGTGGCATCTGGGGTTTGAGGGAGGCACCGACTACGACTGCTCACAGCCCCTCCGCGGGGGGCCCGCGGATCACGGATTCGACCACTATTTCGGAATCCCAGCTTCCCTCGACCAGCCTCCGTACTTTTACATCCGAGACGACCAGTGCGTCGCGGCTCCCACCGACACGACCACCGGCAACGAGACTGACTCGGAGATCTGGACCGACATTCAAGGGGCCTTCTGGCGGGCCGGCAACAAGGCGCCGAACCTTGAGCACGACGAGGTCCTGCCCCGATTTACGAACGAGACGCTCTCCTACCTGAACACCCATCAGACCGAACGCTCAGAAACCCCCTTCTTCATGTATGTCGCCCTCGCGGCCCCGCACACGCCCTGGCTCCCCGCCGACTCCCTCCAGGGCACGAGCGGCGCCGGCCTCTACGGGGATTTCGTGCGGCAGGTGGACGGGGCGGTGGGCCGCATCCTGGATGCCCTCGATCGAATGGGCGTGAGCGACAACACCCTCGTCGTCTTTTCCAGCGACAATGGACCGGTCTGGTACCAAAAAGACGTAGACCGATTTGACCACCGCTCTACCGCCGCGTACCGCGGGATGAAGGCTGACGCCTGGGAGGGAGGGCACCGCGTGCCGTTCCTGGTCCGCTGGCCCGACCACGCGCCGCGGGGGGCGACCTCCGACCAGCTCCTCTCCCTCGCCGACATGCTGCCCACCCTCGCCGACGTGGGCGGCCCGTCCCTCAGTAGCGACTCGGCCGACGGCCACAACGTCCGCCCCGTGCTCACCGCAGAGCGCGACTCGATCGACCGCGACGGATCGGTCTTTCAGGCCACTTACTACCTCGCCCTCCGCGACGGCCCCTGGAAGTTCATTCCGGGCCTCGGCAGTGGCGGGTTTATCTCCACCCCGAACACGCGGGAGCCGGGGCCGGGGGAGCCGGCGGGCCAGCTCTACCACCTCGGGCGCGACCCCGGCGAGACGAACAACCTGTACGACGAGCGGCCCGAGGTTGTAGAGCGCTTCAGAACCCAGCTGCAACAGTACCGCCGACAGCAGCCGTGAGGCCCCAGAACAGACGAATGCCGCGGTCTCCGACCCCCCCTCATCTCCGACGCATTGTCACTTCCTCCCGGTGATGACCCGGCCTGGACCGTTCCTCTTCCTCGTCTGCACCGTTCTACTCACCGTCGGTGGCGGATGTCATTCCGCCGAGCCTCCCCACCCCAACGTCGTGCTCATCTACGCCGACGACGTAGGGTACGGCGACCTCAGCGCCTACGGCGCCACGCAGATCCGCACACCCCACCTCGACACGCTCGCCCGCCAGGGCATTCGCTTTACCGACGCCTACGCCACCGCCGCCACCTGCACCCCGAGTCGATACTCTCTGCTGACCGGGCAGTACGCCTTCCGGAGAGAAGGAGCCTCCATCCTGCCCGGCGACGCGGGACTGGTCATCGATCCCGATCGTCCCACGCTGGCGTCGGTGCTAAATGCGGCCGGGTACACCACGGGCATCATCGGCAAATGGCACCTGGGGCTCGGCAGCGACTCGGTCAACTGGAACGAGCAAATTGCCCCGGGCCCGCTCGAACTGGGCTTCGACCGCTCCTTCATCATGCCCGCCACCAACGACCGCGTGCCCACGGTGTACGTGAAGGGCCATCGCGTTCACAACCTGGACGCGAGTGACCCGCCCCTCCGTATCCGCTACGACGAGCCGATTGGCGACCGTCCCACTGGTCTGACCCACCCCGAAAAGCTGCGCTATCCCGCCGATTCGCAGCACTCGGGGACGATCGTGAACGGCATCAGCCGCATCGGATGGATGGCCGGCGGCCAGTCGGCGTGGTGGTCGGACGCAGACATGGCCACGACCTTCACGCGCCGAGCCCAGCAGTTTATCCGGGACACGCAGGAGCAGCCGTTCTTTCTCTACCTCCCGCTGCAGGACGCCCACGTGCCCCGGTGGCCCGCCGCGCGGTTTCGGGGCGAGAGCGGCACGGGACTGCGCGGCGATGCCATCAAGGAGATCGACTGGGTCGTGGGCCAAATCCGAAAGACGCTCCGCCGCCTGGACCTGACCCAAGAAACCCTCGTCCTCGTTACGAGCGACAACGGTCCCGTCTACGACGACGGCTACGACGACGGCGCCATCGCCGACGCCCACGGGCACGTGGCCAACGGCCCGCTGCGTGGAGGCAAGTATCAGTCGTTCGAGGGGGGCACGCGCGTGCCATTCATCGCACACTGGCCCGGACAGACTGAGCCGGGAACCACGTCCGACGCGCCGATCAGTCAGGTGGACCTGCTGGCAACGATCGCAAAAATTGCCGAGGCGCCTCTCCCCGACGGCGCGGGGCCGGACAGCGTGCCGCTGCCCGGCGTCCTGCTGGGCAAGCACGAGCAGGGGCGGCCCCGCCTCGTGCAACAGGGCACCGGGAAACTGGCCCTGCGGCGCGGCTCGTGGAAGTACATCCCCGCCGGCTCGTACCCGGAGTGGGCCTTCGCCAAGCACAACGATCCGGAGAGTCCGATCGCCACCCCGATGCCGCCACCGGATCAGGCCTTGCTCTTCAACCTGGAGAAGGACCCCGACGAGAGCAACAACGTCATCGACCAGCATCCGGCGATCGCCCGGGAGATGGCCTCGCTGCTCGACACGCTCCGCAACCGACCGATGCCCCCGCAGAAATGACGAGCGTGCCTCACCACCCTACCGCTCGATCAGCGCGCGGTGAATCTGCCGCGTGTGGTTCTCGTCGAATTTGATCACGGCCCGGTCGTAGGTCATGAGCCCGTTGACCTCCGTTTCGATGTCTGTGGTCTGGGTGTAGACGGCGGCCGCTAGGCCCTCGTCCTTCATCGATCCGAGCTGCTCGATCATTCGGTCGTACGTCGCATGGGGTTTGGCCTTCGACTGGGAGGTCTTGTAGAGGTCTTATAGTGATCGGGGGCGCGAGAGAGATCCTGGAGCCAGAGGTGCTCCTTCACCACGAGTGCCTGTCCCCCAAACTCCCCCAATACGGCCGCCCGGTTGTCTTCCGTCTCCGGTACGTCGCCGGGACCGGGGTAACGATGCTCGTCGATCACGCCCCCCACCCCGCGGTCGGCCCAGCGGGTCAGGAGCGGGCCGGCGGCCGGCTGCCACGCCTCCGACTGTGCGCGGACCGGAGCCGCCCCAATCAGTCCGAGGGGCGCGGCGAAGAGAAAGGCGGTCCGAAGTGAGGACTGCAGTATTCGTGACCCAAAAATGAGGGAAAGACCAGGGCGAGGGGTCGCCGTCGTCAGGAAACGGGGCGTCGGGCCTGACCAGCAGTCAGTTCTCCTTCGGTTTTGGGAGGGGGGCATCATGCTTCTGGAGCCACCCGTTGAGCTGATCGAGCAGGCGGTCGCGGGTCTCGGGCCGCTCGGGGGCCAGGTTTTGGGTTTCGCCGATATCGTTTTCGAGGTTGTAGAGCTCGACCCGGTTGCCCTCGTAGAACTTCATCAGCTTCCAGGGCCCGGATCGGATGACGCTGACGGGTGTCGTCCGCCAGTTTCCAGGCCCGTAGGCCTGCAGGTAGCCCGGGAAATGCCAGTACAGGTGATCCCGCGCAAGACTCGCGCTGGCGTCCTTCAACACGGGCAGGACGCTGGTCCCGCTGAGGGGATAGTTTTCCCGGGGCTCCACACCGGTCGCCTCCAGAAGGGTCGGGTACATGTCGATGCTGGTAAGGGGCTCATCGCTCGTCGTGCCGGGCCGCACCACACCGGGCCACCGAACGATGAGTGGGACCCGAATCCCCCCCTCGTAGAAGCTGCCCTTGCCGCCCTTCAGGGGGGCGTTGTCTGTGATCCCGTTTTTCTGAAGACCAATCGACGTGTACCCTCCCAGGCCGCCGTTGTCCGAATAGAAGAGAAGGATCGTGTTCTCCCGCAGTCCCAGTGTATTGAGCGTCTCCATGATTCGGCCCAGCCCGCGATCCACGGACTTGACCATGGCCCCGTACGTCGGGTTGTTGTGCCCTCCTACCGGCGCCTTTTCCTTGAAGGGGCGGACGCGACTTTCGGGGGCCTGTAAGGGGACGTGCACCGAGTAGGGCGAGAGCTGCAGGTAAAAGGGCTCGTCGCGGTGCTCGCGAATAAAGGACGTGGCCTTCCGGAACAGGTAGTCCGTCATGTACTCCCCTTTCTTTGCGTCGTCGATCTCGGGGTTGTTGTTGGGCCGGAAGTAGGCGCCCTCCCACGAGGGATGGCCGGTCGCGGTCCCGCCCACGTTTACGTCGTAGCCCTGCTGCTTGGGACCCGCCTCAGGCGGACTGCCGAGGTGCCACTTGCCCATGAAGGCGGTCGTGTACCCGGCACTGTCGAGCCGCTCGGCCAGGGTCACCTTTTCCAGGGGAAGGGTCGTCTCGTTCTCCGCGGGAATGACCTTTCGGTCCTCGGCCTTGCCCCGGGCGCCGCTGTTCACGGTGTAGATCGGCTGGAGGGGATAGTACTGGCCGCTCATCAGGGCCGCCCGGGTGGGGGCACAGTTGGCGGCGTTGGCGTAGGCATTCGTAAACGTCATGCCCTGCCCGGCCAGGCGGGTTACGTTGGGCGTTTCGTAGTATTGATCGGGCTGGGCGGAATACGGATTGACGTCCGTGTATCCGAGATCGTCAACGAGGACGAACACAATGTTGGGTGGCGACTCGTCCCCTGTCGGCTGGGCGTGCGCCTGCCCCGCAGACAGCAAGCCAAACAACAGAACGCACGCAATCGACGTCCAGGACACTCTAAGAATCGTCCGACAATCGAGCTCGGTCATACGGCGAGAAATAGAGGCTGGGAAAAGCACCCGCGGCCCACAGTGTACAAACGACCAGCCAGACCCGAAAGTCCTCTTAGCGGCTGGAGCGCTTGATCTCCGGGGGGACAGCGGTCCACTACTGAGGCCGTCATCGATCGAACCGCTCTCCTCAATTTGCAAATCATTTACGTGACTGTAATACTACGCATGCCGTTGAGGCCCGGTCGAAGGCCTCTGGACGTGTCTCTGTTTCGGCATCGCAGAGCGCAGAATGCCGGGCTCCTGTTTCCCGGTTACAGCCGCGTCCGCTCCCATGAGCGTACGCCTCTCGGGTCTCCTCCTGGCGCTCGTGTTCATCTTCGCGGGGTGCAGCCCCCAGGACCGCGGTCCCCAGCGCCCAAACGTGCTCCTCATCGTGGCCGACGACCTCGGCTACGCGGACGCGGGGGCGTACAATGACGACACCTTCTACGAGACACCGCACACCGACCCGCTGGCCCGGCGAAGAATGATGTTCACGGACGGCTCCGCGGCCAATCCCGTGTGCTCGCCGACCCGCTCTGTTCGCCACTCCCGAACACGTGAGCGATGCTCGATCCTCGTTCAGCACTCTCCCTTCAACACATGATCGCTCCTCGTAGACCGCAGATCCTTTGGGGATCCATTCTCGGAATTGCCGTGCTCCTGCATGGGCTCGCGCCGGACTCAGCCCCCGCCCAGACGGCCAAGTCGGACGGGCCCACCGCGCCCGCCCCGCGCCCGAACATCGTGCTCATCATGGCCGACGACCTGGGCGACGAGGTCCTCGGGGCGTACGGGGGGCAGTCGTTCGACACGCCCAACATTGACGCCCTGGCGGAACACGGGACCCGCTTCACCCACGCTTTCTCAACCCCGGTGTGCAGTCCGTCGCGCACGACGATCCTCACCGGCCGGTACCTGTTTCGCTACAATCATGAGTGGGGCCACCTCCCTTCCAGCGAGGTCACCTTCGGCAACGTGATGCGCGACGCGGGCTACGCCACTGCCGCCGCGGGAAAGTGGCAAATGGGCCTGCTCAAGGAGAAGCCGCTCCAGCCCCGAAAAGAAGGATTCAACCGCTACTCCTTCTGGGCGTGGCACGAGGGCCCTCGGTACTACGACCCGCTCATCTGGCAGGACGGGACCCTCGTCGACGACGCCATCGACCACCGCTACGGCCCCGACGTGTACGCCGACTTTCTCGTCGATCACATCGAGCGCAATCGGGGCGACCACCAACGGTTCTTCGCGTACGTTCCCATGACGGTGCCCCACCTCGCCAAGACCGGCGGGCCCTACGAAGAGCCGCCCGGGCCGGACGGGAATTACCAGACGTACGACGAGCTCGTGGACCAGATGGACCGCCTCGTGGGACGCATCGTCCACGCGCTGGAGCGGTACGGGCTGCGGGAGGAGACGCTGATCCTCTTTACGGGCGACAACGGCACGCCCACCAATGTGAGCGCGACGGTGGAGGGCGACACCCTGCAGGGCGGCAAGGGCAAGATGACCGACGCCGGCACGCACGTCCCGCTGATCGCCTCGTGGCCCGGCCACGTGCCGAGCGGGGCGGTGAACGATGCCCTCATCGACTTTACCGACTTCCTCCCCACCTTCGCCGACCTCGCGGGGGCATCGGTGCCCGATGATCGGACGATCGACGGCGTCTCATTCGCCCCGCAGCTCTTCGGTCGCGACGCGGAGCACCGGGCCTGGATCTACACGGAGTGGAAGGGCGACCGGTGGGCGCGCACCCGGGACTGGAAGCTCTACGGCGACGGCACGCTGTACCACGTCGCGGAGGATCCGCAGGAGCAGCGCCCAATCCAGCCGGCCGAAGGCAGCGCGGAGGCCGACTCGGTCCGCAAGAAACTGCAACGGGCGTTCGACCAGCTCGGCGTGAATGAGCGTTGACCCCCCGTTCCTCTGCCGCTCCCCCCACACGACCAGCCTCCCAATGTCACGACTCGTGCTCCTCCTTTCCGTCGCCGTCCTGGGCCTCCTTCCCGGCTCGGTCCTCGGCCAACTGGCCCCGATCACGGGACTCTCCGACCTGGCCTCCTCCCCAGTGCCGGACTGCGACGGGGTGGCCCTCGGGGACATCGACGGGGACGGAGCGGCGGATCTCCTGACCTCCTCCGGGGCCAACGGGGGCGTGCTCTGGTTCGAGCAGGGAGACACGCCGACCGACTGGCAGCGCCACGACATCTACGGCGACGCCACGGAACTGGAGGGCAACGAGCTCGCGGACGTGGACGGGGACGGAACGCCGGAGGCGTTTTCGCTGGATCAAGAGACCGGGGAGATCCTGCTCCACCGCCCTGTGGACGGACCGCGGGGCGACTGGCAAACGGCTGCCATTCAGTCGGAGCGCCTGTACCTCCAGGCCTCCCTGCCCGCCGACCTCGACGGCGACGACCGTCCGGAGCTCGTCTACACCTGGGAAGGGACGGAAACGGGAGCGGGCGGCGTGCACTGGCTCGACTACGAGGGCGGCCCCCTGCACGAGCCCGCGTCGTGGTCGGATCACCGCATGGTCGTCCACGAGAGCGCCTGGTGGCTCGTCCCGCGGCGCATGGACGCAAATGACGACGGGCACGCCCGCGAGATCGTCTACACGGCGCGCAACATCAAGAACCGCAATCCAGGGGCCCAGCCGGGCCTCTTCTGGATCGCGCCCGGCGAGGCCCCCACGACGCCCTGGACGCGGCACATCATCGACACCACGCTCACGCATCCCCTCCACGTCGACGTTGGCCAGTTTTCCGATGGGAGCACGCGCGACCTGATCGTCGGCGGGTTCGAGACCGAGACGCTCTCTTACTACACCTGGACCTCCTCCTGGCGCCGCCACGACCTCACCGTGCCGGTGCTCGGCGGCACGTCCTTCCGCGAGATCTGGAACGTGAAGGCCCTTCCGCTGCCGCAGCACTCCCGCGACGCGATGCTGGCGGTTCTCTCCGAATCCTCCGGATCGGCGATCGTGCTGTACTATCCCCAGAACGGCCCGTATCGCCGTCGCGTCCTGAAACAGGTGTCGTACACCCACCCGCTCGACGACCGGCTCCTCCTGCACGACCTAACAGGGGACGGATACCCTGAGATGATTGTGCCGGACTCGGGTGGGGGCAGGCTGTCGATCTACCAGTTCGAGCGACCGAACTAATCGGCAGGCTGGACCGTCACCGACGGCGGGTAGGCGTAGTCTCGCCACAGCCGGTCCAGCAGGGCCGGATCCGGCGGGCCGTCAAACGTGACGAAGCGATAGCGCGCCTCGTAGGGGCGTCCCGGGGCGATGCGCCACCGCCCCAGCTGCGAGGGGGCGAACGTGAAGTACGGCATGTCTGGGGGGATGCGAAGCGGCTGGGGTGCGCGGAAATTGCCGGGATGCCCCAACATGGCAATCCCGGCCCGTTTCCCCTCCACGGTCCCTCCGAAGTAGTTCCAGTGGGCCCGCGACCGATTGCCGTCCGCACGGTCCCGCCCGGCGGAGGTCAAGAAGCGTGCCTTGTCCGCCCCGTACCAGGCATCGGGGCCGCGCACGGCCACGCCCCCGTATCGATACTTTGGCAGGATCAGTGGACTCGCGGAGGCCGCGGTCTGCTCGACTCGGAGGTCAAACATCCGATAGCTCGCGGTAGAATCCGACGCTGGGACCCGATACACGCGAAGAGTCCACGTTTCGTAGAGCGCCGTGACAGGAGCCACGCCGGTGCGATCGACGTACCGGTGACGGGCCTCCAGGCCCGCCTGCACGGGCCCGCTCCAGGTGGAATCGAGGGCCATGGTCCTTACCGCTCCCGTCCCACCCCCCATGTTCCAGAAATCGGGCGATCGTCCGCGAAAGCGCGTCTTGGTCCAGGCCGACCAGATGCCGTGATGGTGCTTGTGGTCGGCGGGATAGTCGCCTGTGATGACTCGGCCGGACGGTGTGCGCACCGGATGGAGATATCCTCCCCGCTCGTAGATCGGGGCGATTTCCGGCCGAGGGGTCGGCCGCGCCTGCGTCCAGTAGCGGAGGACCAATGTCCCGCCGATGGAAATATCGACCGCTTTCTCCCGCCGGCGGAGGGGAACGTCCTCGCTCGGGATGGCTCCCGCTTCGATCTGATAGGTACGCTCCGCCCCCGCCCGGAGACTGCCGAGGATGAACCACGCCCTGCGCTCCCCCACCTGGAGCGGCACGGCGGCGCCGGAGGGGGGCTCGAGGTGGTAACGACTCGCGCCCGGCGTTCCCGGCACGGCGAACGAGACCACCGTCGCCCGGCGATCAAGCCCTCCCGCCGCGACGGTGACCGAGTACGCGTCCAGTGCGCGTTCCTGCGCGTGTGCGGCGTCGACTCCCGCCCCCATGCCCATGATCCCCAAGAGCAGTGCAGCCAGCAGGGCCAGGACCCCCAGAGGGCCTCGGTGTTCTCGTCCGCTGTGTCCAGTCCCATCCCGGAAGTCCCTCACGGGAAGCGAGCGGAACCGAGGCAGTAGCGAATACGAGTCCTCACTCATTGGCGGACGTTCAGGGTTGATACGAAGTGGGAGCGCGCATGGATGCGACCCGGCGCGACGAGGAGGCCGGGAAGGTTGGAACTCACGGGACTCTCCTGTACACTGCCGAGACACCACGAGAACCCTCCCGGATTCCCCTACCGTGACCGACTTTTGGGCTCTTCTTTCTTCTCTCGAACACTCAACGTAACCGCTCCGCCTCCCTCTCACAACCCCTTCCCCACTCTCCCCTCGAAAATGATGGCTCCAATCCGGTCTTGGCTGCCCCATCGCCTCCCTCCCGCTGCACTCCTGTGGGTCCTCGTGCTCGGCGTCCTGTGTGCGGGCTGCGGCCAGGACGACGCGAGGATCAGCGGGAGTCGCGCCGCGTGTGCCCCCAATGACGGCGGCCTCCAGCTGGCGGAGGGCTTCTGTGCCACGGTCGTCGCCGATCGCCTCGGCCCCACCCGCCACCTTGCCATTGCCGGCAACGGCGACGTCTACGCGGCGCTCGATGAGACGACGAAGGGAAGCGGCATCGTGGCGCTCCGGGACACGAGCGGGGACTACACCGCCGACCGCGTGGAGTACTTCAGCACCGCCGCGGGGTCCGGCCTGCGCCTCCACAACGGCTACCTCTACTTCGGGCCGCACACGGCCGTGTGGCGCTATCGGCGGCGGAGCGGCGACCTCGTGCCGTCGGGCGACAAGGAGGTCGTGGTGACGGGCTTTCCCGAACAGCCCACGCACGACGCGAAGTCGATTACGTTCGACGGGAACGGCCACCTGTACGTCAACGTCGGCGCGCCCTCCAACGCCTGCATGGAGGAGACCCGCACGAAAGGCTCTCCGGGCCAGGATCCCTGCCCCCAGCTCGAAGACCGGGCGGGAATCTGGCAGTACGACGCCGACGAACGCGGCCAGGTGCACCCCACGGACGGGACCCGGTACGCAACGGGCATCCGCAACGTGAACGCGCTCCGGTGGCACGACGGGGCGGACAACCTGTACGCCGTTCAGCACGGCCGCGACCAGCTCCATGCTTTCTTTCCGGATCTCTACACCCAGAAGGAGAGCGCCGAGCTGCCCGCCGAGGAGTTCTTCAAGGTCGATCGGGGCGACAACTTCGGGTGGCCGTACTGCTACTACGACTGGACCCGGGAAAAGAAGGTACTGATGCCGGAGTATGGGGGCGACGGCGAGACCGTGGGCCGCTGCGACCAATTCGAGAAGCCCATCCAGGCGTTTCCGGGCCACTGGGCGCCCAATGACCTTCTCTTCTATACCGGCGACCCGTTCCCCGACACGTACAAGACCGGCGCCTTCATCGCCTGGCACGGCTCGTGGAACCGGGCTCCTCTGCCGCAACAGGGCTACAAGGTGACGTACTCTCCCTTCGATGGGGATCGCCCCGCGGGAGGCCACGAGGTGTTTGCCGACGGATTTGCCGGTGCCGACACGCTTGAGAGCTCCGGGGATGCGGAGTACCGACCCACCGGGCTGGCCGTAGGTCCGGAGGGAGGCCTCTACGTGTCCGACGACGCGCAGGGACGCATCTGGCGCATCATCTACGTGGGGACCGACGAGTAAAGAGCCCCGAGTGTCTTCCTCATCTATCGGGCCCCTCTACCGCCCACGTCAGCGTATCCGTGTCGAGTTCCACCCGCCGGTATCGCTCCGTGGTAAGCGCGGTCGGCCGGGCCGCGATGTCCCCTGGATCCACCGTGTTGTCGGTGCCTGTGGCTACGGCCCGCCTCACACTGACGCGGACATGATGGGCCCCTGGTCCTCCCTCTTCTTCCCCAACCCTCCAGGTTAGCGGCACTCGGTTAGCATCATCAGGAGAAATCGGCCCCACCTCCCTCGTCGTGACGGTGCGGAGTTCGCCGCTCGGGATGCCGAGTTGGACCTTGAGATGGTACCGCTGCGCGACCGGCGCCTCGTTGGAAACCGTCGCCCTCACCGTGACGGTGTCCCCCGACGCATAAGACCCAGTGCCCGACGCGACCGTGAGCCCGCCGATCCGTGCGTCGTGTCGGCGCCACGTGGCGTACACGTCGTTGCCCATCTTGTCGAGCGCGGTGCCCGACGAATCGTCGTGGGCGATGAGAGCGCTCATGTAAAAGAGCAGCTGCTCCCACACGTGCGGCTGGGAGACGGCGGAGTCGACCTCGCCGTCCGCATAGGTTTCTCGCACCCACGCCTCCCCCATCACGTAGGTGGAGTTGGAGCGCGCGTGCTTGTTGGCAATCCAGTTGACGCCCTTCCGGACGCTGTCGAGGCGCACCGGAGGAGTGTCGCTCCTGCGGGCCGCGAGGCCGAGTCCGATGAGGCTCTTCGCCTCGTACTGACCCTGATCCCTTTTTCCTTCAAACGTCGGGCGGACGTTGTCCCACATGCTCTCCAGGTGCGCCTCCATCTTCGGGTCGTCCACGGGCCGCAGGAACGCGGGCATGGCCACCCGCGGGCTCGGAAAGCCGGATCGTTTGCCGTAGAAGCCCTCGACCTCGTTCCAGTAGTGCTTCTCGATCGCCTGCCCGAGGGCGTCGCGACGGCGGGCGTACCGGAGGGCCTGCTTGGCGTACTGGCGCTCGCCTGTGAGGCGGTGCATCGCCGCGGCGGCCTTCGTCGCGGAGGCCAGCCCCGCATAGGCGGACGCGCCCCCCACGATGGTCTGCGTGTGCTCGAAGTTGTCATCCTCCGGACGGGGGCACTGGAGGCCGGTACCATCCTCCACGCACTCCTCGGTCAGGTACTCGCCGACCAGCCGGATGGCGGGGTAGATGCGCCGGAGGTACGCCTCGTCGCCCGTCACGGCATAGTGGTCCCAGAGCGTCCAGGCGCCGTACGCGGTCTCGTCAATCTCCCCGCCCAGCGGCCCTGCCGGCTGGCCGTCGGCGTAATAGTTCATCGCCCAGCCGCCCCGGGGCACGACGCTGGCCGTGGGGAGGGACTGCGCTAACCACCTCGGGAAGGGCCCCATCGAGGGGACGAGCCCCGCGAAGTCGTAGTACCTCATGCTATCGTGGCAGTGCTCCGGGCAGGGTCCACCGGGGTTCTGCTGGAGCGACATGTACCAGCGGTTGTGCCGGGCGACCCAGTCGTGGAGACCGTCGCCCTCCGCCCCAAAGTAGCGATCGAGCACGTAGTTGAAGTACGCCCCGTCGCGGATCCAGTCGGCGCCGTAGGGGCCCTGCGTCGTGATCGAGGCGACGAGGTTTCCACTGAAGCCGTGTTCGTTTTGGGTCTCGTCGTCCCACACCTGCACGACGGAGACGAGGGCGCGGCGCGAGACGTTGGTGACGTTCTTCGACGCTCCCGCGGGCATGGGGGCTCCCCCGACGTATTTCTCGAACCACTTCTCCTTCTGCCGGAGCACCTGCTGGAGGGACAGGGAGCGGGCCGCCTCGATCTTCCGGACTGCCGCATCGCTCAGGTCCTGACGGGGGGTCGGGGCCGAGGCCGCAGAGAAGTACACCCGTGCACGTCCCTTCCCGTTGCCGAAATTGAGATCTTTCGTCAGGACCGCGGAGGTCTGCCCGCTGAACTGGTCGCGTCCCGGCAGATCGGTGCGCTCCTCCGTGAGGAGACGGTACGGGTCGTCCGGGTGATCGCCCCGGTAGGCGTCCCCCGCCACCTGGTGCTGCGTACTCTCCCCGTCGAACGCCATTGCCGTCGCGATCGAAAACTCCTCGCCGTCCTGGCCGAACCAGCCGTGGTCCCGGTCGGGGTTGGCGTGCACGACGGCGTCGGTCGACGGGGCGTACGCCGCCTCTTCGCCGTTCTCGGCCTCGCTGCACCAGTCCTGCGTGGGAACGAGCGCGTCCTTGTCCTCCACGAGGTTGAAGTTCTCGTACGAGACCAGCTCTACGTCCGTCACGGCCGCGTCGGAATCCGCCATCACTGTGACGTCCCGAATGAAGACGTCCGTGTCCGTCGGCACCGCGTTCGTGACACGGACGCTCAGCCCGAGGCTGTCATTCCGAAACTCGGTCACGAGCCCATCGGAGACGTCGGAGCGCCACGTCTGGTCCACGTGGTCGCCGTACTCGGGGTCCGTGGTGGCGACTGGGCCCCAGTCCCGAAGCCAGTCGAACGCCGTGGACCCGTCGGCCGTCGTGACGATCACGCCGAGGAAGGCGCCTGCATTGGGGTCGGACCCGTAGTAGGGGGCCCGCCGGTCGAGGGCATGATGCTTGATCTGGTCGGCGTACGAGGGCGTGGGGTATTTGAAAACGGTTATCGTCCCCTTCTCATTCGTCCCCACCAGGAGGCGTTGATTGCCGATCTGTGCGTTCACGTCGGTCGGCCCCCACACCTCCCGACCGTTCCGGTTCTCCTTGGCCGACATGTCCGCGGCGCTGCAGGCAATTTTCGGGGCCTCCTCTACATTCACGAGCACAAGCACGACGAGAATCAGGAGCAGTCCCCCGATCCCGAGCAGCAAAGTTCGGACACTGCGGCTCACGGCTCAAGTGCAGATCTGGAGCAGTCAGTTACACCGTCGCCACGCGGATGCTCTTCTCCTCCCCGACCTCCACGCCGACCGCCGTCCCCGGTTCGACCGACGGACAGGGCATATCCTCGATACTCCCGTTCTCGTCGGCCCGGTTCGAGTAGATCGGGTCGCCCCCCTCCCCCACCACCCGGAACGCCGCGTTGCGGGCCGCGTCCGGCCGGAAGCCGTGCTCTGTCAGATCGATCCTGGGCAGCCGGGACGACGCCCACATCACCGAGGTCGGCGCCACCTCCGTGGCGAAGTCCGGCTTCTCTTGTCGCGGGTCCTTGGCTCGATACCCTTCGTCCTCCCCATGCCGCTTCCAGATCTCAAATGTCACCGACCGGTTCGTCTTGTCGAAGCGGAAGACCGTGTAGCCATTCCACGTCTGGAAGCCGTGAGCAATCGCGCCCGTCTCGTCGGGGGTCTGGTGGAGCACCTCGTACTTGATTCCCTCTCCGGACTCCCCGCCCTCCCGAATGTGTCGAAACCACTCGCCGGACAGGTTGGAGATGCCAAACTCGTAGACCTCCACGTCGTCGAGCGGCTGCAGGGCCGGGTCGGTGGGCTGAACCGCCGAAAAGTCCGTGTACTTGACCAGCCGCAGGTTGTGCTCGTCGCCAATGGCGTACAGCAGCCCCGTTTCTGCGATCAGCCGGACCAATTGGCTCCGCTCCCAGGGGTACAATCGATAGGTCTCCTTTGAGGAGATCGTGCGGATGTCGGCCAGGGGATGGTCGCCATGGACAATCTTGAAGGGAGCCGGAGAGGTCCGGGCCCAGTGTTCGAGCTCCTTCAGCACCTCCATGCCGGACGCGGACTGCTCCCTCGTGTCGTCGATGTGGTCCGGGAATTTTCGAGTGTGGAGGGCGACCTTTTGATTGTAGCGGGTGACGACGTGGAAGACCTCGATCCACCCCGGGATGGGCCGGGAGATGTAGGAGACCTCCCCCTCGCTCACGGGCTCGTACCCGTCGAGGCTGATGGCCTCGTAGGCGTTCTTGATGTGACTCGGGTAGTTCTGTCCCTGCTCGCCCCCAGGCTGCAGCGGCGTGGAGTTGGCAAATTCGTGGTCGCCGCCCTTGAACGCCGACGGCACGTTGCCGTGCAGTTCGCGCAGGGCGTCGTTGGCGGCGAGCACGTCCCAGATCCGCTGCTGATAGTCAACCTCGCTCAGCGTGAGGATCGGATTGTCGGGATAGCCGGGGTAGTCGTCGCCCCCAAAGACAAAGTCCGGCCAGTCGTGATCGACACCCTGGTACCGGATGAACCCGGCCCCCACGTCCCCCATGTTTTCCGAATGGTGCCCGAACGCCTGATCTTCCCCCTGCCACTGCGTCTCGGTCAGGATGTTGTCGAACCAGTTGTGCTGGTTCTGCTGCTTGTAGCGCCAGACCTCGTCGCACGCTACCCCGACCCCGACGACCTCCCGCTCGTCCCCCCAGCCCTCATTGAACGGCGGAATGCGCCCCTCGTAGATCGGTGTTCCGTCCTGCACCAGCCGATACCGGGTGGGCCGCGGTCCCGTCCACGTGACCGAATGGGTGTAGACCGTCATGCCGCCCTCTTTCTCCTCCGAGGTGCCCTCAATGGGCTCCGGATTCGTCCAGCGCCCGCGCCGGCGTAGGCTCAGCGCCGTCTGGCGGGCCTCGCGCAGGGCAAACGTGAGGGCGACCCGCTCCTTCTGGTTCGACTTGAGGACGCACCACTCGCAGGCCCGCTCATACGGCGCCAGCCCTTCCACCTGCGGGCGGTTCGGCCCCGGGTCCACCTCGAGACTCAGAATCTCCACCTCCCCCGGCCCGTCGACCGCCACCCCGAAATAGCCCTGGCCTCGCACGTGCGAATCGCCGGTACGCGCGTCCGGTTTGCCCAAATCAATCGGGGTGGCCGGAAGGGACGCGGTACAGTCCCCCTCCAGCGCAGCCGCCACTGTTCCGTACTGGTCCTCGTCGGTGAGCCTTAGCGTGAGCGTGACGGTCTCTCCCCGCGCCCACTCCTCCGAGAGCGCAGTCTGCCGATCTTTCCACACCTGCGTACCGTCGGTGCGGTGGTCGCGGAACGATAGGTCAGACGGGCTCACATAGGCGAGCAGGGCCCCGTGCGTCTTGGCTCCGCCCAGCTCAAACTCGTAGGGCGTCTTGGCCCCAAAAATGAGGCCGGCCGACACCGGCTCGAAGTCCTGCTTGCGCAGCGTGACCCGGAGCCGGTACGGGTAGCGCTGCAGGTCCCACTGCGGCAGCATCGCCGTGCGGTGCCGCTTGAACCGGCCGTGCTGAGTCACGAGCCGCCCCTCTTCCGCCTCGAAGAAGGAGGGATCGTTGAAACGGATCCGTCCTCCAATCTTCCGCTTCGGTGTCAGCGCCCCGATCGGATACGCCGCCGTCCACGCCTCGTCCGTCGCCTCCGGGAGCCAAACGTCCCGCTCGTCCACGTAGGGCACCGACAGGGCGCCCAGCAGCATCGTCTTGATGCTCTCTCGTCGATCCATCTGCGATTGTCTCTCAACGATTTTGGACACGTATTCTCCGCATGCTGCACTCCCACCCCCCAGAGTCCGCCACGCTCCGTTCTCGCCCGCTGCGTCATCGCCGTTACCGCTCAGAAAGCGAGGGGGGCGGCGTCTCGGTGCCCCAGCCGGTCGGCTCCGGGCCCATTTCCAGGACCAGTCGTCCTCCCTCTTTGATGCTGGTGTGACGGAACCAGGCCCCCTCCAGCGGTTCGCCGTTCAGGGTCGCTGACGTGACGTACTGATTCTCCTTGCTCAGCCCCTTCGCCTCCACGACGAAGCGACGCCCGTTCTCCAGGTTCACCGTCACCTCCGGCAGATGCGGCGCGGTGATGACGTAGAGGTCCTGACCCGCCATCGGAAAGAACCCCATCATGTGGAAGAGGAGCCAGGAGGAGATCGCTCCTGAGTCGTCGTTTCCTGGAAGCCCGTCGCGACCGGTTCCGTAGTGCTCATCGATAATGGAGCGGACCCGATCATTGCTCAGGTCCGGTCGGCCGGCCCAGACATACAGGCTGGGCGACAAGAATCCCGGTTCGTTGGTCGGATTGTAGTAGAAGTCGACCGTCCCCTTCGCCCCCTCCTCGCCGGGCATGTAATCCACGGGCTCATCCTCATCCGCGACGGCCATCTGCTCACTGGGCGTGGACAAGAACATCGTATTCAGGCGCTCGATGAAGGCCTTTCGGCCCCCGCTCTTTTCGATCAAGCCCGCCACGTCGTGGGGCACGTACAGCGAGTACTCCCAGGAGTGGCTTTCGTAAAAGAAGTCCGGCCAGGATCCGGGGCGGAGCGTGCTGAAGTTCTCCACCCAGGAGCCGTCCGCCTTGCGGGGCCAGATAAAGCCGGTCGCCCCCGCCGACTCGATGTTCGAGTTCCAGAGGTTTTTCCAGTTGTGCGACCGCTCGATGTATCGCTGGTAGAGCGAATCCCGCCCCATGCGTCGGGCCGTCTCGGCGATGGCGAAATCGTTGTAGGCGTATTCCATCGTTCGAGTCCCGGCCCGCTCATGGTCGGTCGAGACGTAGCCCAGCTCCTTGTAGTCGCTCAGTCCGCCGCGGCCGTGTTTCTGCTGGTCGCCGCCCGGCGGCTGCTCGGCATTTTTGAGCATGCCCTGCAGGGCCGTCTCATAGTCAATGCCGTCCAGCCCCTTGGCGTGCGCGTCGGCGATCACCACGTCCGCGTTGGAGCCTCCCTGCGTACGGCCGTTGTCGTTTCCGCTTCGCGCATCCGGCAGATACCGTTCATGCTCGTAGATGTCGATCAAGGACTGGACGATCTCGACCTCCCGCGACGGGCTGATCAGTGTCAGCAGTGGGTTGAGGGTGCGAAACGTGTCCCAGATCGCATAATAGTCGTCGTAATACGGCGCGTCGGAGGTCCACTCGGGGTTTTCGCCCGTCCGGTCGGTGGGCATCAGCATCGAATGGTAGAGGGCCGTGTAGAACATCTGTTCGTACGCCGAATTCCCCGTTTCGATGTCAATCTTCTCGAGCTGGCGCTCCCAGGTCTCGGTGGCGGCCGCCCGCACGTCCCCAAAGCTCTTGTCGCTCGCCTCGGAGACGAGGTTCTGCCGGGCCTTGCCGGTGCTCACGAACGAGATGCCGACCTTCATCTGGATTTGCTCCCCCTCGTCCGTCTGAAAGTGGAGCACGGCCCCGACGGGCTTCCCGGTGTCCACCTGCCGTCGCGCCCCCATGCTCGCATCGCTCCCTCTCCAGGTCGCAACCGTGTCGGCCGGGGCACTGACCCTCGCGTGGAAGTACACCGTGTAGGCGCCCCCCTTATTCCAGCCGCCCCGCACGCGGCTGTATCCCTGCACGACCCGGTCGGATACGACCTCAATCTCCGCCCCGACCAGCTTTTGGTCCTCGTTCCACGGCGCCGAACTGCTCAGGAAATGCCCGGCGTCGATGAGGAGGCGGGCCTCGTCGGACTCCGGAAACGTGTACCGGTGGTAGCCCACGCGACGCGTTGTCGTCAGCTCTGCGTCGATGTCGTAGCGGCTCAGATCGACCGAGTAGTAGCCGGGGGTGGCCGACGCTCCCTCCCCGGGCGACGAGACCGCGCCTCTCTGATATTTTCCGGTAAAGGGCATCACGAGAATATTCCCGTACTTGGCCCCACCCCCCGTCCCACTGACGTGCACGTGGCTGAACCCGTTGATGTCGGCCCCCGCCACGTATCCGGAATTTGATTCGTTCGCGCCCATGTCCGGGCCCAGCTTCACCATTCCGAACGGCAGGCTGGCCCCCGGGAAGACGTGCCCATCCCCGTCGGTCCCAATGAACGGATCCACGTGTTGGGTTTTACTTTCTCCCGCTTGTCCGTGGGTCGTTCCTGGAAAGGATATGAGACAGAACAACGCTCCCAAAGCAATGAATTTCGCAAGTCGTTCCATATCGGATCAGTATCTTGCTTGTAGGCCCGCATTCGCCAGTTCGTTATGCAGGCTGGAGTGAAAAGACAGACGAGGAGGGCTCCGCTATTCAAGAATGGACTCCAGCACCGTTCCCTCTGCGGTGTCCATCTCAATCCCGAGCAGCCGCGCTGCCGTCGGGGCCACCGACCGCATGTCGACGGTATCGAGCGTATCGCTGGACTGGATGCCACTTCCCGACGCCACGAAGAGGGTATTCATTCCAGGCACCTTGTTCGAATACCCGTGTTTGGCGGAGGGCTCGTCCACCGGCACGAGGTAGTTGCCCTTTGCGGCATTGCCGAAGGCGTAGCCGGGCGCCGCGTCCAGAAACATATCTCCCATGCGCGGCTCCTCTGCAGGCATCGGAAGGTCGTACTCACCGTAGTCCTCCGGTCTCACGACCCGACGAATGCCCTCGGCCTTCTCCAGTATCGAGTGGGCCCGTTCGAGGTCTCCCGCCTTGGCCTGCTCGGTTGCGAATACCATCGCGGATCCTCCATTATCCATGACCTGGACTCGAGCCTGCTCGACCGTGCTGTCCGCACTAGCGTCAAGTAGGCCTGCCTCTCGGAGGAGGACATTGGGCCGCACCGTCGCGTCATGGTTCACGAGACCGTGGTCCGAGACCACAAAAATCGCTGTCTGGTCCCGGATGCCGGCTGCGTCGAGCGCATCTAGAATCCGCTGCACCTGAGCGTCGGCGTAGGACATCGCCGTGTAGGCAGGCCATGAGGAGATCTCGTGACGATGGTGGATGGTGTCTACGTTCAAGAGGTGGAACAGAAGCAGGTCCGGGGTCCGGTTCTCAATAAGATGCGTCGCAGCCGAGGTCCACGTGTAGTCGGCTTCCGTCGGACTGGCGAATGGATAGTCTACGTCGGCACTATCCGTCAGGAGGCCTTCATCGATAAGTTCCGCCCGGAATTGCGGCGTGATGTGAGATAGCTTCTTCGGGCTGTCCGGGAAATTGTCGTCGAGCGTCTCGGCGTTGCGGGTGACCGGCCAGTTCACCCCCGCCGTCCGTAGCCCAGCTTCGTGCGCACGGTCGTACACGGTGGGCTGCGTTGAGAGCCGATCTCGATCCAAGTCATTCCGGTATACGAACCGACGGCCGCCAACTTCTGTAAACAGACCGTTCGTGAGCACACGATGCGCACTCGGATGAACCCCCGTTGCCAGGGTCGTGTGCATCGCCCACGTTTTTGTTGGTGTTGACGGAGTCATTGCTTCGGCCCAGACCCCATCTTCGGCCAGTCCTCGAAGGGTCGGGAGGGGAATCTTCTCATTCCAGAGATAGTCCGCCGGTACCCCGTCGATGCTAATGACGACGACGTGTCGCTGCTCATCGGTCGACTGTGGGTCCTCGACCGGTGAAGAGGCAGACCGCCCCCCCGAACAGGCCGTTAGGAGCAATGCGGTGACAAGCCATAGAGCCGCAGCACTGAGGTTTCCGTTTGTCGTCCCAAGGTTCGGAGTCATCTTATCCCGAGATAGTGCAAGAAGCGAACGATACATTGCACGACGAGCGTCCCCTACAGTCCTCATGTCAAGTGATCTACCCGGCTCCTTCTCCTTCGCCCCCTCCGCCCGGTGTCGTTCCACCCCGCTGCCGAGATGGAGCTCTTCGTCACCCCCCACCACCTACGGCAATCGCAGCTTGGCCTGGGTCTGATGTTGCCCTGATCCCGAGCACTGTATTCGCCCCCCCACGCCCCCCTTCTCCCATTTGCCCGTGCGTTCCCGGCATCCGTCCCACGATCAGAGGCAACTGAGCCTCCATCGATCGACCGGGCTTTAACATCCGATTGCCCTGCCCCACCACCAGTGTGCCAGAACCTCAATTCGGTGAATGTCTTCAATACGCCAATTTCCCCGCGCAAGATGCACATTGGTAATAGCTACTCAGCGATGACATATAGATGGGTGTCGCTCATGCTCATGGGACTGCTTCTTGGCCTCGTGGGGAGCGGTTGCCAGAGCGACTCGTCCTCCGCGCCGAACACGAACGGGACCCCCGCTGACTCATCCAGGGTCGCCTCGGCCGCCGACCCGACGCCCTCCCCTTCGCCCGCCGACTCCGCGACCGCGGAGCACACCTCCGCCGACACGACGGCCCCGGAGGGAATGGTGCACGTGCCGGGCGGTCGCACGGAAATCGGGGTCGAGACCGAGCGCTGGAAACAGCTCCGGGCCGAGCGCGACACGGGCCCTCGGCACCTGTTCGGGAGGGACGCTCGTCCTCCGTTCTGGGCCGAGGTCGATCCGTTCTTTCTGGACGTCCATCCCGTCACGGTCGCGCAGTTTCGCGAGTTTGTGGAGGCGACCGGCTACGTGACGCAGGCCGAGGAGTTCGGCAACGCAGGCGTGCTCCGAAACGGTCAGTGGCGCCTCGTCGACGGGGCCACCTGGCGCCGGCCCCGAGGGCCCGATCAGCCCGACGCCTCAGACGATCATCCCGTGACACAAATCTCCTGGAACGACGCACAGTCGTACTGCGAGTGGGCGGGCAAGCGGCTTCCGACCGAGGTTGAGTGGGAGCACGCGGCCCGTGCGGGGCAAAACCGGCGGGCCCTGTGCCTGTGGGACGGGTCCTGCCGAGATCGGTCCGTGCGCGCAGAACAGGCCAATACCTGGCAGGGCCAGTATCCCGTACAAAACACGGAGGCCGACGGATACCGCTATACCTCGCCTGTGGGCGCGTTCGGAGAAACCGTGCTCGGCTTGCAGGACATGAGTGGGAACGTGTGGGAATGGACGGCAAGCTGGAAGCGACCATACGATGAGCGAGGCACTGACTTTCAACCCACCAAGCGGAGCGAGCGCGTCCAGCGCGGCGGGTCCTTTATTTGCAGCGAGTGTGGGGGATATTTCGTGTTTTCCCGGGCCGGGGCCACGCCCAGGACCTCCCTGTTCCACGTTGGGGTTCGGTGCGCGAAGGACCCCTCCTCGTAGCTCCCCAAACCTCGGGGCTGGTCGTCGGGGACGTGTGTCCCGCTTCCCGTTCCCCCTCTCCTACTGAGCTCCATCCGGCAGCTTGCGCTCATCAAACTGCGGACCGCGCGGCCGCTTCAGCGGGATCTGCAGCCCCCCGGTCGCTTCCAGTCGGTCAAACAGTTCGTTCCGCAGGCTGTCGGCGACCTCCGGGTAGGCCTTGATGAGGTTGTTCATCTCTTCGGGATCGTTCTGGACGTCATAGAGCTCATCCAGGTCCCAGAGGCCGTAGTAGAACACGTATTTCCAGTCGTCGGTGCGAATCCCGAACATGGTGGGGGTGTGCGGGAAATTCCACTCCCAGTAGTACTCGTAGAGAATCGAGTCGCGCCAGTCGACGCTCCGGTTTTCTAGAAGCGGCAGAAAGGAGCGGCCATCAACGTTGTTGACCGGCTCGGCCCCTGCAATGTCCAAGATTGTGGGCCCTACGTCAATGTTCTGGACCATTTCCTCAATCGTCCGTCCCTCCCCGATCCCCGCTCCCCACGCCAGCATGGGCACTCGGACCGAGGGCGCGTACATCTGTCGCTTGTCAATGAGGCCGTGCTCCCCCCACATGAAGCCGTTGTCCCCCATGTAGAGGACGAGAGTATTGTCGGCCATGTCGTTCTGCTCAAGATAGCTGAGGACCCGGCCGATCTCTCGGTCCAGGGAGTAGAGGGACTCGCCGTAGTTTCGAAGGCGGCGGTCGAAGGACTCCATTCCCTGATGGTACATGTGCTCCACCCCGTGCCAGCCGTACCGCTGCTCCTTTACCCAGTCGGGCTTCATCACGTAGTTCTGCCGGATGTTTTTCATCGACTGCGGGCGGGGCATCTCTTCGTCCTCGTAGCGCCCCTCGTCCTGCGGGTGGGGGCGGAAGGGACTGTGGACGTTTTTGTGGGAGAGATACATGAAGAAGGGGTCCTCACTGCCCCGATCTTTCAGCCACTGGAGGGCCTGATCGGTGACAATACTGGCATTGTAGCCCTCAAACTGCCGTTCGTCCCCGTTGATGTTGAGGGTCGGATCGAAGTAGTCCCCCTGCCCCCGAAACGCCGCCCAGTGGTCGAATCCGCGCCGGGGCTCGGCCGAGGCCCGTCCCATGTGCCACTTCCCGAAGAACGCCGTCTGATACCCGTTTTGCTGAAGGGTCTGCGGAAAAAAGTGCGTGGTGTCGGGCACCCGCCGCTGATTGTCGACCACGCCGTGGCGATGGGCGTGCTGCCCGGTTAGGATGGAGGCCCGACTCGGGGAGCACAGGCTCGTCCCCACAAACGCATTGGCAATGTGGGCCCCCTCGGCCCGCATCCGGTCGAGATTGGGGGTGTCGATGAAGTCAGGCGCCCGCTCGTGGAAGCTCATGTAGTCGTAGCGGTGGTCGTCGCTGAAGATGAACACCACGTTTTCGAACGACTCGCCCTGCGCGACCGCGCCCTGGGGCGCGAGCACAGCGAGGGAAACGACGAGCAGCGCGAGCGCGCGCACGGCCGAGGTGCCGAAGACGGAGCCTTTCTGCATGACAAATGTGTGCTGAGTAGATCTGAAGAACGGGTGGGGGTTCGTCCCTCGCGGTGAGGTCACCGATCGCTCCCCTACGGTTCCCGGAAAGGCCACTCCGCCCGTGAGGACAGCGCATCGTTTCAGAAAGTCACAGCGGGAGGAAGAGGATCAGCCCCACGAGCGATGAGGCCCCCAAAGGAACCCCAAAGCGGGCACAAGCGAGACAGCCCTCTCCGCACGGAAACCCCGACGGAGAGGGCTGACGCAGGTCACATGCCTAGCGAGGAGCGCAACCCTTTTCACTACTGGTACCCAGGATTCTGCGTCAACTCCCCTTCTTCTTCGACCGTGCTGATGTCGATCTGCGTCTGGGGAATCGGGTACACCCCCACGCCGCGGTACGTGTCATCCTCGCGGACATCACCCGTGAGGGCTCCCTGGTAGGCGAAGTACTCGTTCATGCGGGTCTCGGCCCGGTTCCACCGCCACAGATCGTACATCCGGTGCCCCTCCATGGCCAGCTCAAGCTTGCGCTCGAAATGCACTCGGCGGAGGGCCCCCGGTCCCGACTGGAACTCCGACATCGTGTACGTACCGATGTTGTAGTTCTGCGTCGGGTCGGGATATCTGTTCCAGTTGCTGAGGTCTCCGGAGTCTCCACCGAGGAAGACGTAGGTGGCCTCTTCGTCCGTGCGGACGACCCAGTCCCCCGGCGACGGATCGGTATTGAGCAGGGCCGACTCGCTGCCAACCGTAGCCAGGGCCTGCGCCTCGTTGTGGCTATTCTTCACAAAGCCGTCGGAATTGGACGCGCGCTCCCGGACCTGATTCACGTAGTCGAGCGCATTCTGCATCGACCCGCTTCCCGCCTGAATTTCGGCCTCTGCCGCCATCAGGAGTACGTCGGCGAAGCGCATGGTCGGGTAGTCGACCCCGGAGCCCGGGAAAAAGCCGGCCGTGTTGAAGCCAACGTCCGCATTCCGACTCCACCAGACGTGCTTCTTCGCATGAAAGTGGCCTGCATAATCGGATCCAGCCCGATCGTAATCCGCACCGGGGTGCGGCCCGTGATCGAGATACGGCACGCCGCGGCGCCCGACTGTCCAGTCGAGCCGAGGATCAAGGCTCGCGTCCGTGGGCGGAATGAACTCGTCGTCGGACGAAAGCCCCCCGTCCACAATGGTCTGACTGTTCTTCAGGACCGCATCCATGTTGTTGAACGCCTCCGTAAACCCGTCGGGCCGCGGAAGGCCGTCGGCGGTGGTCTTGAACGAGTTGACTAAGTCGTGGGAGGGCTGGAAAAATCCGCAGCACTGGAAGGGAGGGACGGCGTGCGGGTAGTTGAGCACGTAGCCGGCCCAGGCGTTGGCGTTGGAGCCCGTTCCGTCATTTCCAGTCATCTCAACCGCGAACACGACCTCGCTCCAAGACTCCCCCTGCCGCGCCGCGTTGAAGTTGTAGTAGTACTGCTCCTCCAGCGCGTAGGGGACGCCAGCGGACGTCATTCCATCATTGATGACGTTGGTAAAGTGCTCCAGCGCGTCCCCCCACTCTTCCTGGTAGAGATGCGCCTTTGCGAGATACGCCTCTGCGGCCCACCGGTTGGCCCGCGTCGGATCTCCCGTCTGACTGAGCATATTGGCGGGCAGATTGTTCATGGCAAACTCCAGATCCGACTCGATCTGCGGCCAAATAATTTCCTCCTCAATGTTGTTGGGCTGGGCGAAGTTCTCACTCTCTTCGGTGAGAAGGGGCACATTCCCAAAGTTCTTCTTCAGATCGAAGTAGAAGTATGCCCGGAGGAATCGAGCCTCTCCCCGGATTCGATTGGCCTCCGACTCAGAGAATTCGCCCTCAACTTTCGTCAACGTTTCGAGCACCGAGTTGGCGCGCGACACGCCCTCGAATCGGTTCGCCCAGAGGGGATTGAAATAGCTGTTGTTGGGCTGCCAGCGGTGCTGCATAATGGTGTTGATCGGCGCCTGATCGGTCGGCTCCGATCCCTTCTGCGCAACGTCGCTGGCGACCGCTCCCAGCGGCCAATGGGACGGATCGGAGCGCCAGGCATTTCCGCCGGCAATTCCCTGAGGATTATTCGATGGTGGTTCAACTGCATTCAGCGCGTTGTACGCACCAACGAGAAGGGTTTGCACCCCATTTCTGCTTTCAACGACGTCACCGCCGACCTGTCCTTTCGGCTGTTCGCTCAGAAAGTCGTCGCAACCGGCCAGCAGCAGTGGAACCGCCAGAAGGAGCAAACCGCCAATGACCGACTTGTAGTGAAGGGCATCCGTCATCTTCAAAAACGAGCTATACATAAGTAGTAGATGGTATATGGTCTAGCAGGGTGGAGGGCGATTGGGCTGCGGGTGGGGGCAATCCTTAGAAGGAGAGATTCACGCCCACTGTGTAGGTCCTCATGGCGGGATATCCACCCCGATCAATCCCAAAACTCGTTGCTCCGGTCTCTACCCGTCCGCCCGTCGCCTCGGCGGCGTTGACGGCGCTCTCGGTCGCTCCGAGGTCCGGATCGAGGCCTCTGTACGGGGTAATTGTGAAGAGATTCTTGGCCTGCACGTACACCCGAAACTGCTCGGCCCCAAACGGCCGCAGAAGCGACGACGGCAGGCGGTACCCAAGTTGGAGGCTTTTGAGCCGGAGGTACGACCCGTCAGCTACGAGGTACGAGTTGTTTACGTTGTTGGTGCTGAAGAACGATTCTCGTTCCTGAATCGGAACGTCAGCACCCGGATTTTGCGCCTCCCACTCCATCCGGGGCAGGCTCCGATCTTCGGGCTTCCAAGAATCCTCGAGCGCAGCCTTCCTCTGTGCGGTGCCGAAGGTGGGAAAGTCCCGACTGTTGAGATTCTGGTCCCAGATGTCCTGGCCTTGCTCTCCGTAGAGGAATGCCGAGAGACTCCAGTTGCGGTAGGAGAAATTCAGATTCACGCCGTAGGAGAAATCAGGATGCGGACTGCCAATGTGCTTCCGATCCGCTGGCGTGATCTCGCCGTCTCCGTTCACGTCCTTGTAGCGGAAGCGACCCGGCGCTGCATCCGCCATGAACTGCCCGTCGGGCGCCTGCTGGTTGGCCTGTTCAATTTCGTCTCCATTCTGCCACAGGCCGGCGACTTCGTATCCGAAGAAGGAGGAGATGGGGTGTCCCACCTCGTTGCGCGCGGGCCCCACGTCGAAGAATTCGATTCCGGGCGCAATGGACTTGATCTCATTTCTGTAGGTCGAGAAGTTGAGGGATCCGTCAAACTCCAGGTCCTCGGTGAGGGAGGTGCTCCCCCGGAGCGAGAGATCAATCCCCTCGTTGCGCATGGTTCCTACGTTCCGCACGGGCGCCTCCGCGGCGCCGGCGGTTGCCGGAAGCGCCGGGTTGAAGAGAAGGTCCTCGACGTCCTTTCGGTACACGTCGATCGACGCCTCGAGCTGCCCATCCAGAACGGCCAGGTCAATTCCAATGTTGATGTCTTCAATGGTCTCCCACTGGGCGTCGGGACTCCCGATTCGGGTGCGTCGGAGTCCCTGCTGAGCGTCATTCGTCGATCCGTCGATGGGATAATACGCATCCTGGGGCGAGCCTCCGAACAGGGTGAAGCCGTTGGCAGGGTCAACGTTGAGTTGATTCCCCATCACGCCGTACCCGCCCCGAATCTTCAGGTCTGTCAGCCAGTCGGCGTCCGGGAAGAACGACAACTCAGATGCCCGCACGCCAGCTGTCACAGAGGGAAATGTGCCCCACTGCTCGTTGATGAACTTCGACGACCCGTCGCGTCGAACCGTCAGGCTGAGGAGGTACGTGTTGTCGTAATCGTAATCGACATTCCCAATGAGCGAGAAAAGTGTGCTCACTCGCTCCTCCGACGCCTCCACGCTCGGGGTGCCTGATCCGGTGCCGAGCTGGATGAAGTCATCGCTGAAGCTAAAGTAGCTTGTTCGAAACACACGGTCGAGCCCGTCTTGACTGCGGATTGCCTCCGCGGCGGCGACCGCTGACACGTTGTGCCGGCCAAATGATTGCTCGTAGTTGATTTCGTTTGAGAACGTCCACTCCTGACTCGAACGAGTTTCTTTGGTGAAGGAGTTCGTGGTGTTCGTCTGCGCCTCCTCATACGAGGGGAACTGGAACTCCTCGAGATATCCGGAACTGAGGTCTGCCCCGAAACTCGTTCGCAGGGTGAAGTTCTGAAGGACATCGAGCTCCGCGAATATATTTCCAAACAGACGTCGAGTCTGCTGGTCGTCGTTTCGCGTTCGCTCACGAAGGGCGACCGGATTCTGAGCCGTCCCGAGCCCCGGGGCCGCCGTTCCGGCAAAGTTTCCACGGATGTCGCGCACCGGAATAATTGAGTGCATGTCCCCAGCAAAGTCCAGTGCATTTCGCCCGACGAGCGTCCCGGCCTGCAAGTTTTCAGACAGGGTGAAAGAAATGTTCTCACCAATCCGGAAATTGTCGCTTACGGTGAACTCCGTGTTTGCCCGAACGGTGTACCGTTCCAGACTGGTATTTATGACGGCCCCGTCCTGATTGGTGTAGCTGAACGACGCAAAGTAGCTGCCGGTGTCTCCGCCGCCTCCGACGCTCACGTTGTGTTGCGTCCGAAATGCCGGCTCAGTCAGCTCGTCGTACCAGTTGGTCCCGTCCTTATTCGCCCGAACGAATTGCTGGAAGTCGCCGAGAATCTCGGGGTCCTTGTACTCCGGAATAACAAAGTACTGGTCCGTGTCCGGATTTTCGGCCCGGGCCGGCAGGATCCAGTCCGGCACATCAGGCTCTTCTCCGCTCCCGTACTGGGGGTGCGACGGATCCTGCTGGGAATTTCGAAAGGAAAGCCACCGGTACTCCCCGCTTTCCTGTGGACTCACCTTATTCAGGACATTTCCCGTCCGGGGGACCTGATACCCGACAGTTGCATTGTAGTCTACGCTAATGCCTCCACTTCCCTGATTGGTCGTAATGACGACCACGCCGTTCGACGCGCGCGCTCCATACTGGGAGGCAGCACCCGCATCTTTGAGCACCTGCATCTGATCCACGTCGTTCGGGTTCAGGAACGAAATGTCCTGCGTCGGCACCCCGTCGACCACGAAGAGCGGCTGGTTGTTGCCAAACGTGTTGAACCCTCGGATATTGATCTGCGGCTGGTCGCCGGGCTGGCCAGACGTGTTGATGGTCACTCCGGAGATCTGCCCCTGCATCTGTTCAGTGACCAACTCCGACCCTTCCGTCTGCATGTTTTCCACGTCGGCAACGTCGACGGCGCCGGTCACGTCCGCTCGTCGCTGCTCACTGTACCCGGTCACCACGACCTCAGTCCCGGTAAGCGTTTCTGACTGGAGGCGGACGTCGATCGTCGAGCGGCCGTCGATCGCCACCGTGCGCGTCTCGTATCCGACAAAGGAAAACCGCAGCGAGGCATCAGGACTTGGGGCACTCACTTCGTACGTTCCCTCCGGCCCCGTCACCGTTCCAGTTTCTGTCCCGACGACCCGAATATTGACACCAGGCAGCGGATTCCCGGTCTCTGCATCCGTAACGGTGCCCGACACGGATTGCTGTCCATATGCAACACCGGAAAGTGATACCCCTAGCACGAGGAGAAAGCTCGCGAACGCCGTCTTCCACGGGGAAAGGGCGAGCAAGCAGCGGGAGCTCCGTCGTAGACATTGTTGCATAGTTGAAGCTAGTTGCATGATTGAAACCGAAAAATAGTGCATGAAAACATTGAATGGCCAGAAGAGCTGGAAGCGTTTCCGGACGCTAGAAATGGAGCACGCGGTGGTGGAACCGCTTTCAAGACCGGACGGAACCGCTTCCAAAACTGTCCCCCTCTCCTCGGAGCACGGTGGGTCTCTTCCCTCTCCGAGACAGGCATCAAGCCCCTTCAATTTTCTTGAATGTGAGGTAACGGCTGAAGAGTAGAAAGTCAAGCGGAAGGGCTTCCGCGGCCGAATAGATAGGGGCCAATCCCTGTCGTTTTCCGCCGATGAGACGCCCCCAGAAGGGTCCTCTATACCGGTTTGATTTCATCGTGCCGGCCCGAAAATAGACCGAGACCGGAAACGACTCTTTTTCCTTGTAAGACGATAACATTTAACATCTTAACCCTACAAACGCCTGGAATTTGGAAGCCGATCAAGACAGAGACAGGTCGTTTTGGGGACACCGACACGTTCGGCACAAATCCGTAACGCTTTCGACACACGTCGCACGGGCCTTTGTGCGAAGAGGACGGCCCACTCGGCATGTCCCCGTGCCCCGGGCTCCACGACCGGCCCGGCCTCCATCTGATCCCAGGCGTGGCAGAGGAAGGAGCAGACACGCTGAACTGGAATTCCGGCCCCCGGCCCGAGATTCGTGTCGCTACGGCGATTGGAGCCACCTGGCGAGCGTCCGAATGTCGCTGAAGGCGCGCTGGGTCTCTTCCTGACTGCGTCCTTTCCACAGCAAACGGCCCTCCTTGATGCGATAGCGGCGGTAGATGGAATGCCGGCGCCGCATCTCCGCCTCCGGCGGGCGGGCGGACGGATCGGTGTTGCGGTGGAGATCGTAGCGGTAGAGCCCATTTGAGGCCAGAAACAAAAACGTCTCCCCCTCCTCCGGCTTCGTGTCCGGCGACTGTGGGGAAACGCGTCGCTTCTGACGGATGAGGACCGTGTCCGTCGGGACGGCCCCCTTCAGGACATCCGACATCACCACTTTAAGGGTGTGGTTGTGGGCGTCGGGCATCCCGCTGTTTTGTTCGACGCCGACGACCGTTCCCACCCCCACAAGATCGGCCAGGATGGACTGCTCCATGAGCGGACGCGACTGGGCCGTAACGGCGCGAATGAGGTCGAAGTCCTTTTCTTCGAGCTTCTCGACCGTATCGAGGGTGACCCCCGACACGGCCAGGACGAACGAGAAGAAATCGGCGGTGCGCTCGCGCTGGGGAGCCGTTTCCATTCCCCGCTCGCGGAGGCCGTCTTGCAGGTAGGATTCGATGGCCTCGGCCTCATCGTCAAGGTTTTGCGCCGCAAGGTATTCGGCCCGGGCCTCCGGACTCCGCTGGGCATGGCTGAGGGGCCCGGCGGCCATCCAGCCCCCAATCACGAGAATGGCGACGCCGATGCGCTTCGTGTAGACGGAAATATGCATGGGATGAGGCAGGAGAATCACCATTCATTTCACGTTTAAAAACTGATCGAGCGGAATGGTTTTGCGCCCCAATCATTGATTCCAACCAGTTGCTTTTCGATCCCAGATGGCGCCCCTCTCCCCTTTTCCGGTGCGCGCGGTGGCAGACACTGGGAACGGGTTGAGGCTTCAGACGTGACCTTCAGCGGATCGGTCTTCCTCACCATCGGCTCCTCACCACCGTTCCTGCAATGCAGGTTGACACCCGCTTTTCGGACGGCACGCTGATCGTCCAGCCCATCGGGGACTGGTCGCTCGAGAGCCCCCTGCCCGACGTTCGCGACACGGTGGCCGACGCCGCCCCGGAGTCTGCGAGGGCCATGGCGTTCGACACGTCCGAACTAGAGGACTGGGACAGCAGCCTCGTCACCTTCCTCTTCGAAACGGCCGAGTACGGACGGGCCCACGACCTGGACGTACAGACCGAGACGCTCCCGTCCTCGCTGGACCGGCTCGTCTCGCTCTCGCAGGCCGTGCCGGAGCAGGACACCACGGGCGAGACGGAAGAGGCCTCCCTCCTCGACCAGCTGGGCCACTGGGGCCTGGGCGTGTACGACGAGATTCTCAACTTTGTCACGTTTACCGGCCGGGCCGTCCAGAGCATAGGGGCCCTCCTGACGGGCCGGGGGCAAATGCGCTGGCGCACGTTTGGCGTGGCTCTGCAGTCGAGCACCACGTCGGCGCTTCCCATCGTCACAGTCATCAGCCTCCTCATCGGCCTCATCCTTGCGTTTTTGGGCGCGGTGGTTCTCCGCCGGTTCGGGGCGGAGTACTTCGTGTCCTACCTCGTCAGCTACGGCATACTGCGCGAGCTGAGCGCGCTTATGACCGCCATCATCATGACGGGGCGGACGGGCGCCGCGTTTGCCGCCGAGCTGGGCAGCATGAAGGTGGCGGAGGAAATTGATGCCCTGGAGACCTTCGGCATCTCGCCGGTCGACTTCCTCGTGACGCCACGCATCCTGGCGGTGGTGCTCGCCCTGCCGATGCTCACCATCTACGCCGATCTGCTAGGCGTTCTCGGCGGAATGTCCGTGGCTGTGACCATGCTGGACCTGTCCGTCACGCAGTTCCTCACGGGGCTCCTGGAACCGATCGTGTTTTCCGACGCCCTTATCGGCCTCTTCAAGGCCGTCGTGTACGGCGGCATTATCGGCCTCGCCGGGTGCATGCGGGGCATACAGACGGGCGACGACGCCTCAGCGGTGGGGAGCGCGACGACCTCCGCCGTCGTCACCGGCATCATTCTCATCGTCCTCGCCAACGCCGTCATCGACTGGGCCGCCGCCGTCCTTCAGGTCTGATACGGATGGAGGTACAGAAGTATGGACGGATGGACGTATGGATGGATGGAAGTACGGACGGATGGAGGCAGACACGCCAACCTCCCTCCACACCTCC
>CAZRPQ010000003.1:0-26140 GCA_964601725.1 uncultured Salinivenus sp.
CCCACGACCTTCTGCATGGCAAGCAGATGCTCTAGCCCCTGAGCTACACCCGCGTTGAATGTCACAAGCTGTGACGGCATCGCCACGCACACGTTCCCGTCAGAAACCGATCTTTTTGGATCCTTCGTCGTCCTCCTCGGCCTCAGAGCCGGTCCGTTCGAGGGTGTAGGTGAGGGTGAGCGGCTGGGCGTCCTGAGCGGTCCAGAAGGCCCGCGCCGCCTCGTTGGCGGCCAGCACGTTGAGTCGGAGGCGCCGGGCGCCGATCCGGTCGGTCCAGTCGCGCACGGCGTTCACGAGCTGTGTGCCCATCCCCTCGCGCCGGGCCTCCGGGCGCACGTACAGCTCGTCCAGGTACACCTCCGAGCTCTCTTCGTAGATGGGCGGCGGGCCCCACCGGTGCGCCGACGCGAACCCCCTGATCTCGCCGTCGGCCTCCGCCACGTACACGCGGTACGTCTCGTCGTCGAGCCACTGTGGGAAGTCGTTGTCCCACCGGTCGCGGGCATCCTCGGCCACCCCAAAGCGGTCCTCCAGGGCGTCCTGCTCGTCGAGGAGCCGCACCCACAGGTCGCCCACCGTGGCTTGATCGTCGGGCTGGGCGCGGCGCACGTCGGGGTAGGACATGGGGGAGAGGGCGTAGGGGTGGAGAGCGTGGGGGAGGATGGCGCGAAGGGGCGAGAGAGGAATTACTTCGCAGCGGGCTGCGCCGCAGCGTCGGTACGGACGCGTTCCAGGTAGCCCTCCGACGCCAGCAGCTCGGCGTTGAGGAGAGCCCCACCGGCCGCGCCGCGCACCGTATTGTGGGAGAGAAGAACAAACTTTACGTCGTTCACGGGGCAGTCCTGCAGGCGCCCCACAGAGACAGTCATGCCGCCGCCGGCCTTCACGTGGCGCTGCGGCTGGGGGGCATCGGGCGCGTCGAGCACCTGCACGAACGGATCGGGGCGGCTCGGGAGCGACTCCGTCGCGGCGGGCGCCTCGAAGCTGCGGAGCGCCTCTTCTACCGCGTCGGCGGACACGTCGTCGCGGAACCGAACCGAGGCACACGCGAGGTGTCCGTTGCGGACCGGGACGCGCGTGCACTGGGCACTGAGGGTCAGGTCGGCCGGGGCCACCCGGTCGCCGTCCAGCGCGCCGAGGATCTTGCGCGGCTCCGTGGCCAGCTTCTCCTCCTCCCCGCCGATGTACGGGATCACGTTGCCCACTGCGTCGAGCGACGGCACGCCCGGATAGCCCGCGCCGGAGAGGGCCTGCAGCATCGTCACCTGCACGGCGTCCACGTCGAAGGCGTCCATCAGGGGGTGGAGGCCACAGATGAGGCCCGTGGTGGAACAGTTGGGGTTGGTGACGATGAATCCGCCCGAACCCCACGACTGTGTGTCGATGAGGGCCAGGTGATCCGGGTTCACTTCCGGAATGAGCAGCGGCACGGTGTCGTGCAGTCGGTAGTTCTTGGCGTTCGACACGACGGGGAGGCCCGCCGCCGCAAAGGTCTGTTCAATCTCGCCCGCCACCGAAGAGCTGAGAGCGGAAAAGACAAAGTCGCAGTCCAGGGCCGTCGGCTCGGTGCGCTGCACTTCCAGGTCGGCCACGTGCTCCGGGATCGGTGCGCCGCTGAGCCAGTTCGTTGCCTCGCGGTACGTTTGGCCCGCCGATCGCTCGGAGGCCGCCACGGCGGTCACCGTGAACCAGGGATGATCGTCTAGCAACCGAATGAAGGTCTGGCCCACGGCGCCAGTGGCGCCCAGAATGCCGACTCGATACTCGCGCGTATCCATGACGGGTTCGGTGAGCGGGTCCAAGAGAATCTGTGAGGAGCGGGGGTCCCAGTGCGTGCGATTATAAACCGCAGCCTGCAACCGCACCGATTTCCATTGTGTTCCCCCCTCTGTCCTCCGATCTTGAATCGTACCAGATTCTTCGTTCGAGTGCGTTTGCACGAATCCGGCTTTTTTGTAGATTGTGATCGGTCCGCCGTGCTCTCCGCTACTTCACGCCCAACGCCTTTTCCTTTATGACCGACGCTTCCGACGCTGACATCATCGACGGACGCGAACTGGCCCAGGCCGTTCGCAACGAAGTCCAATCCGACATCCAGGACTGGACCGACGCGGGCCATCGTCCCCCGTTCCTGTCCGCCGTCCTGGTCGGGAACAACCCGGCGTCCGAGGCCTACGTCCGCGGCAAAGAAAAGGACGCGGCGGAGGTCGGCATCGAGACCAACACCCATCATCTCGACGCCGACACGTCCCAGGACGACCTCCTGGACCTCGTCTACGATTTGAACGCCGACCCGTCCGTGGACGGCATTCTCGTGCAGCTCCCCCTCCCCGATCCCATCGACGAGCAGACGATCATTGACGCCGTCGATCCGTCGAAGGACGTCGACGGCTTCCACCCCGAGAATCTGGGCCGTCTGATGCGGGGCAGCCCCCGCTACATTCCCGCCACCCCCTACGGCATCATGCAGATGCTATCTCGGTGCGGCATCGACCCGGAAGGCATGGACGCCGTGATCGTGGGCCGCTCCAACATCGTGGGCAAGCCCCTCGCCAACCTGCTCCTGCGCCGCACGGCCAACGCCACCGTCACCGTCTGCCACAGCCGCACCCAGGACCTGGCCGCCCACACGCGCCGGGCCGATCTGCTCGTCGCCGCCGCCGGGCAGGCCGCCTTTATCGGCGGCGACATGGTACAGGAGGGGGCCGTCGTGATCGACGTCGGCATCAACCGGGTGGAGGACGAGTCTGCCGACCGGGGGTACCGGCTGGTGGGAGACGTCGATTTTGAGGAGGTGCGCCCCGAGGCAACCCGAATCACACCGGTGCCGGGGGGCGTGGGCCTCATGACGCGGGCCATGCTCCTCAAGAATACATTGAAAGCGGCCCGACTGCGCGCCGCATCAGAGTAGACCTGCCTCCCTCGTACAACCTGTCCCTGCCGGCGTCATGATGCGTCCCCAATCCGCCGTTCAGCAATTTTCCCCGTCCCAGGACACCACGGCTGTCGGATCGAACTCTGTCAATCGGGCCGTGGATCAGTTCAGCAACGCCTTCAGTGAGGGCCTTCGGTTGTTCTTTGCGGGAAACTGGGACGGGCTCTACGACCACCTCACGGACGGAGTCCTCTACCTCTTTGGCCTCTTCACCCAGCGGGGCCTGCAGGCCTTGCTTGCCCTCCTGCTGCTGTTCGTGATTTACCGGGTGATCTTCATCACTCTGGAACGGACGCTAGACCGCAGCGAAAGCATTGAGCCCGGCCTCCAGAGCCTGCTCCTCAAGAGCTTCCGGGTGGTGGCCTTCTTCTTCATCGGCACCGTCGTGCTCGACCAGCTCGGGGTGAACGTCGCGGTGCTGGTCGGGGGCCTGGGGATCGCAGGAATCGTCGCCGGTTTTGCCGCGCGGGACTCCCTGGAGAACTTCATCGCAGGGGTGACGGTCCTCGTCGACAAGCCCTTCCGGGTCGGCGACTACATCCAGATCGACGACCAGTACGGACAGGTGGACGAGATTACGCTCCGCTCCACCCGCCTCCGCACGGTTCGAAACCGGGTCATGGTGCTCCCCAACACGCAGATGATTACGCAGCGCGTAATGAACCACACGAAGCGGAACGTGCTGCGCATCGACATCCCCTTCGGCATCGCCTACAAAGAACGGCCGGACGAAGCGCGCGCAGTGCTCCTTCCCCTGACCGAGGACGACGAACGCATCCTCTCGGAGCCCTCCCCCAGCGTGGCTGTCACGGAGATGTCGGACTCGAGCGTGGACATGACCTTCCGCTTCTACGTCCGCGATCCGAGCCAGGAGATGCCCATTCGCTGGGAGTACATGGAGAAGGTACGCGAGGCCCTTCGCGACGCCGACATCGAAATCCCCTTTCCGCACCGCCAGCTCTTTCTCGACGAGGCGAAAGCCTTTGAGGGCACCGATCTCCTTGCCCCGACAAACGGCGACCATCCCACGACCGAATAATGCCCTCGCCTCGTTCTCCGGCGCTGCACCTCAGTCTCCTCGAACGGTGACGACGACAGTGCGGTCGCGGGGCTTTACGTCACACTCCAGGTGGAAAATCTGCTGCCACGTGCCGAGGATCGGCGTCCCGTCTCCCACCGGCACCGTGATGGAGGGGCTCAGCGTGGTGGCCTGGAGGTGGGAGTGGCCGTTTCCGTCGTGCCAGCGCTGCTCGTGGGCATACTCCTCGCTTGGGGGAAAGAGCTCGTCGAGCATTTCCGGAAGGTCCTGCTGAAGCCCGGGCTCAAACTCGATGGTCCCCACCGCACCGGTGCTGCCCACGTTGTGGACGTGCACGAGCCCGGCCTCAATGCCCGACGCACGGACGACAGCTGTCACTCGGTCGGTGAGGTTGTGCATGTCCCGGTGTCCCGAGGTCGAGAGCTGAATGCGGTCCTGGTGCGTAGCCATGCGGACGAGAGCGACTCGTGTAGCGTTGCGGACGATGACTTGCCAGTCTACTCCGACGCCTCCTTGTCGGCCGATTCGTCCCAGTTCCAGTCCTGGAGCGCACCGAGGGCGTCGTAGGCAGTCATATCGTGCTGAATCGGAGTCACCGACACGTAGCCCCGGTCGATGGCCGACAGGTCCGTCTCACGTCCGTCGTCGAGGTTCACGAAGGTCCCGGCGAGCCAGTAATAGGACCGGTCGGCCGGATCGGTGCGCTTATCAAAGCCTTCTTCCCACCGGGAGCGAGCCTGGCGGGTAAGGGCAATGCCCTCAATCTCATCCTTCGAAAGGGCCGGTACGTTGACGTTCAGGAGCACGCCCCGGGGCAGTCCCCGATCCAGGGTCCACTGCACGATGCGACGGGCCCAGCGCCCCGCCTCCTCAAACTGCGGCTCGGACCAGTCGCAGAGGGAAATCGCAATGGCGTCCAGCCCAAGAATGGAGGCCTCCGTAGCGGCACTGACGGTGCCCGAGTACAGAACGTTCACGGCCGTGTTCGGCCCCTGATTGATGCCGCTCACGACCAGGTCCGGGGGCGCGTCGAGGAGCTCGTGGCAGGCGAGCTTGATGCTGTCGGCCGGCGTGCCGGTAACGCCCCAGGCGGGAATGGGCCCCGACGGAACCTCAAACTCGATCTTGTGAGCCCGCACGGGATCGCGAACGGTAACGGCGTGTCCCACTGCACTCTGTTCGGTGGTGGGCGCCACCACGTAGAGCTCTCCCAGCCCATCAAGGGCCGCCGCGAGGGACTGGATGCCGGGCGCGTGGATGCCGTCGTCGTTGCAGAGAAGAATGTGGGGCTGGTTGTCCGACATGGAGACACTCGTGGGAACGGATGGGGAAGGGAGTGGAAATGTCGGAGCAGCGCCGGAGTCGGCTGCGGGGAGAGCGGCGTGAGGAGAACGGCTCAATAACTCTCGTCCTCAGCGGGGAACGACCGATCCCGCACGTCCGAGACGTATTCGTCGATCGCCTCGGTGATGGTCTCGTCGAGGCGGGCGTACCGCCGGACGAAGCGGGGGTTGAAGTCGGTCGACAGGCCGAGAGCATCATGGGACACGAGCACCTGTCCGTCCGTGCCGTCGCCCGCTCCAATTCCGATCGTCGGAATCGAGAGCGATTCTGTGACGTCGACCGCCAGTTCAGCGGGGATTTTTTCGAGCACAATGGCAAAGCACCCGGCGTCTTCCAGCCGCTTCGCGTCCGCCCGGAGCTCTTCGGCTTCCTCCTCGTCTCGGGCCCGCACCTGATAGGTCCCGTAGTTGTAGATGCTCTGCGGCGTGAGCCCCAAGTGCCCCATGACGGGAATCCCGGCCGTCACCATTCGGTCCACGCTCTCGGTCACCGGGGCACCCCCCTCCAGCTTCACTGCATGGGCCCCCGCTTCTTTCATGACCCGAATGGCCGAGTTGAGCGCTCCCTTCGAATCGCCCTGAAAGGAGCCGAACGGGAGGTCGACCACCACCAGCGCCCGATCAATGCCCCGCACCACGCACTGGGCGTGGTAAATCATCTGGTCGAGGGTCATCGGGAGGGTCGTCTCGTTCCCCGCCATCACGTTCGAGGCCGAATCGCCGACGAGCAACACATCCACCCCGGCGCGGTCGAAGAGCCGGGCGGAGGTGTAGTCATACGCAGTGAGGACGGCGATGGGAACCCCAGCGTCTTTCATCTCCTGCACGGTTTTCGTCGTCACGCGCGGCACGTCCGCGACGTCCGAGGGGGAAGAGTCGGCACCCATGAGCTCATCGAATCAAATGGACGAGAACGACTGCCGGGGAACGAGAGCAGCCCGTCGGACCGGGGACCTGTTCGGGCGGCTTTGTCTTGAGGCCCGAGGCGAAGGGTTCTCAGCACCCGACGAAAGGAGTCCCTCGGGAACTCGTCCGGCAAAATTACTGGCCGCCCCCGCCTCCTGGCGGCGTGTCCTGATTCCCTGGGGGCTGCTGGTTCTGATTCAGGGTGGGGGCAGGTTCTCCCGGCGACTGCGTCAGCGAGACCCCGAGTTCGCTCGCAACGTCCCGGGTGATGTTGACGACGCCACCGCTTGTTTGATCGTCGTAGAGAAGAACTTGCTTGCGCATCACAGCCTCCAACTCTTGCTGCGCGGCGACCTTGTCGATCGCTGCCTGGAGCTTCTTAAGCAGTGGTTGCATCAGCTTGCGTCGCTGCTGCTGCATTTGCTGCCGACGTTTTTGAGTGGACCGCTGGATCTCCTGCTGCCGCCGTTGGAGCTGCCGCTTTCGCTCTGCGCGCGCAGAATCATCCAGAAGGGACTGCTGCTGCCGAAACTGCTTGAGTTGCTTCTGAAACTTCTGGCGCTGCTGCTGGAGCTGGCGCTGCTGCTGCTTCATTTCCTTCTTCATCTGCTGCTGAACGTCCTGCATCCCCGGCATACTCCCCAGAACGGCCCGCTGATCGACATATCCAATCTTCTGGGCCTGCGCCGGGCCTGCCGTCACCGCGGCAATGAGAAGGAGAAGCGAAAAGGATTTGAGTACTCGTTTTGACATGGCCATAAGATCTGTTTCTGAGAGCTAGTCTCTTGTCTAACGAATGCGATGTGTCAATGCCGGGATGGGGGACCGTCCGGACTGTTATTCCCCCCCGGTACCCTGATCGGGGTTAATGCCGAGCTTCCGGAGAACCGAGTCATTCAGATTGTACTCCTCCCGCGCATACATGAAAAGGAGCTTCTTGCTTTTGTCGAACACGTAATCGTATCCCTCCTCCGTGGCCACTTCCTCTGTGGCACCTAGAATGCGCTCCTGAATAGGACGCATTAGCTCCTTCTGACGCTTATACAGCTGCCCCTCTGGACCGAAATACCGTTGGCGGAGCTGCTCCACCTTCTTCTGCGCTTTCTCGATGGCCCTCTGCTTCTGTTTCCGTTCCTCTTCGGTGTACAGGAGCCTGGACGCCTGATACTCGTCTCTTAGCTTCCGCACCTTTTCTTTTTGGCTCTGAATATCGTCACGCCACTTCTTTTCCAATTCGTCGAGCTTCTGCTGGACAGTGGCGTATTCGGGAAGTTCCTCCAGAATGGACTGCGAGTCGACGTACCCGATCTTCTGCTGTGCCCAGGCCGCACCGGACAACCCCCAGAGCCCGAGCATTGCTGTGGCAATGAGTGCAATGCGTACTCCTCGAAGCTGCGCAAGCACCGCACCACCTCGAAGCCTCACGCCACGCCGCTGATTCCACATAGCCCAGGTTGATGATTGTCGTCGAGGCCCGAGCAGTCAGCAGAGGGTTTCCTATCGCCCCCCACCCCCTCCGCCAAATCCTTGACCCAGGGAGAACTGGAACGTCCATCCCGGTTGGCCATCGCTTCCGCTCTCGAGAGGAACAAATTCGTCGAAGTTGTAGCCGTAGTTAAACTCGATCATGCCGACGATGGGCAGGAAGAGTTTGACGCCAACTCCCGCTGATCGGAACAGATTGGAAGGGCTGTAGGCGTTCAGACCACTCCAGGCGTTGGCCGCATCGAGGAAGAGGTACGGCCGAGCCTGCAGCTGCTGCGACTCGACGGCCTTCCAGCGAAACTCGGACGTGTACTTGTTCAACACCTGCCCGCCCTCGGGCTGCAAGTTGTTACCTGGGGTGCGGGCTAGAGGGCCAATGACGCCCCGGGGATACCCGCGCATGAAGACCGGATCGGTGCCGAAGGTGCCTCCCTGATAGTCAAAGGGCGTCCCACCCACCTCAAACGTCTCGAACTCGACCGGATCTCCCGTGATGGACCCGATGTAGCCGAAGTCCGCTCCCATGCCGAACGAGAAGTCGTCTCCGATCGGCACGTTCCAGTTGGCTTTGAGCCGCCACTTGTGGTACTGCACGAGATCGCCCAGCGGGGGCGCCACCTCCACGGACAGGGAAACCTTCGAGCCCTTGCGCGGGAAGGTCGGGTTATCGACGGAGTTGCGACTCAGCGACTGCCGAAAGGTAATAGACTGACTCGTCCCGAAGGGAACCGTGGTGAAGAGAGGGCTCTTATTGCCGTCTTGATCGCGCCCCCGGTTGTTGTAGAACTTATAGCCCACCCGGGTCCCAACCATGAACTTGTCGTCGGGCCAGTCGAGCCGCTGCCGGACGAAGAGATTCGCCGAAGCGTTCTCAAATTTGCCGTCCTGGACGTTCCGGGATTGTCGCCCAAAGACCGAGCGGGTGTACTTCGAATACGAGACCGATCCGCCCACAGGCGTGGGATTTCCCCCGAACCACGGCTCCGTGAAGGAGAGTGAGTAGTTCTGAAAGAAAGTGCCGTTGGTGCGGACATTCACGCTGAGCTTTTGGCCGTCGCCGGACGGCAGAGGCCGCCACGCATCTGCCTCGAATAGATTTTGGGCGGAGAAATTGTTGAACTGGAATCCAAGCTGGAGGACAAGCCCAAATTGACCGAACGTGCCCGAGAGCTGAAGCTGATCGCTTCCGGTTTCCTTGACACTGTAGGAAAGCTCAGCCTCCTTTTTCTGCTCATTGACACTGATGTCCGGCCCCCCAGAGAGGGATTCCTGACTAAAGTAGTCCAGCTGATTGAGCCGACGAATGGATTCCTGAATGGCACTTCGGCTAAATCGCTCTCCGGGCACAGTGTACAATTCCCGGCGAATCACGTAGTCTTTGGTCTTCGTGTTGCCGGTAATTTTGATGTTGCCGAAGTTGTACACGTCGCCCTCTCGCACGTCCATGGTAATGTCGAGCGAGTCGTCCTCGACCACCCGAACAGTCGGCTGCACGTCCGCTCGCATGTAGCCACGGTCCATGTAGAGACCGAGGACGCCGGTCTTCCGCTGGCCCCCGTAGAGGTTCTCATCGAGGGCTTTTCCGTTGTAAACCTCCCCCTCCGACAGCCCCAACTGCTGAGCGAGGACGCGATCCGGATAGACCGTATTTCCCTCCCACGTAAGGTCACTCACGTAATAACGGTTGCCCTCCCGAACCTTCACGTCGATGCCGAATCCCCCGTCCCCCATGTAGTAGACCGAGTCCTGGACAATCTGGGCATCGTAATATCCGTGCTCACGGTAGTGGTCGATGACCCGGTCGAGGTCCTTCTCGTAGGCGTCCCGCTTGAATTTTTCCCCCTTCCAGATGCGCCACCATCGATTCTCCCGCGTTTCCTCCATCACCCCCCGGAGGTCCCCATCGTCGAACTGTTCGTTTCCGAGAAAACGAATGCGTTCCACCTCAATTTCCTCCCCGCGGTCAACATTGAACGTGAGGTTGACTCGGTTTCCGTCCGACACCGAGCGCTTCACGTCGATCTTCGTTCGGAGGTAGCCCTCCTTCTTGTAGAAGTTTTTGATGATCTGCTCGGTGCGTTCCACGTCGGAGGGCCGAGCGGGACTGCCCTTCAGGAGGGGAATCTTCTTCTTAAGGTCTTCCCGATCCCCATCATCGATCCCCTTCAGCTTGTAGGCCTCAAGGGTCGGCTCGGGCGTAACCTCGATGATCAGTGTTACGCTGTTGCCCGACGGCTGCTTCCGATAGATGGCCACGTCTGAGAACATCCGGAGCTCATAGATGGAGCGGATGGCCTGTGCCACAGCATCGCCGCCGGGAAGAGTAATCTCCTGCCCCGTGTTCAGCCCGCTCGACTGGATGATAAACTGGCGCGTTTGCGCCTCCCTCACGCCCTTCACCTGAATATCTTGAATGACGTACGTGGAAGGGGGGGCCGCGGTGTTGCTCGCCCGAGACGATTGGGCCGGGGTCTGCGCGGAAACGGACAGGACGCCTCCGAGAAAAACGGCAAAGAGAAGGGCTGGCAGCCGTAATCGCATACCGATGAAGCGCTCATTCGAGGGTCAGGCGAGGGCCAAGCAGCCCGGTGAAACTGAACACGAACCGGGCGGTTTCGCGGCGGCTTGCGCTCTCTTACTCTTCAACGCACCTTCCCCAGGAATTATTCTCTCCAGCGGAGGGAGAAGAAGTCCCTCAGAGGCCTTCCGGAAGGCACGGACGCGCCTCCAAGAACCCGGCGGGGTCGGAAAAGGCCCGTTACGTCCCGTTGGAGCTCCCCTCGGGGGCGTTACACTCGACCCGGCCAAATCGACGATCGCGGTCCTGATAGCTTCGGATGGCCTCGTACAGTTGGGCTCGTCGGAAGTCCGGCCAAAACTCCTCGGTGATGTAGAGCTCTGTGTAGGCGCTCTGCCAGAGGAGGAAGTTGGAGAGGCGGTACTCACCGCCGGTCCGAACCAGGAGATCCGGATCCGGCATTCCCGCCGTATCGAGCTGGTTTTCGAAGAGGGACGCATCGATCTCCTCCGGAGAAAGCTCGCCCTCTTCAACCTTGGTGGCAAGGTCGCGGGCGGCCTGAAGAATTTCCCACCGGCCGCTGTAGGAAAGCGCCAGGGTGAGGGTCATTCGGCTGTTGTCCGCCGTGTCTCTTTTGGTCTGCAGCAGGGCCTCCTGGCAGGAATCGGGGAGTTGGGAGACGTCGCCAATGATTTGGAGCTGCACTTCATTGTCCATGAGGGTCGATCGCTCCTTCTGGACGGTTTGCACCAGAAGCTCCATCAGGGCATCGATCTCAGAGTCGGGGCGCTCCCAGTTTTCCGTGCTAAAGGTATAGAGGGTGAGGTACTCCACCCCGAGCTCGGCACACGCCTCCGTAACGTTCCGCACGGAGGTCACTCCCTCGTGGTGTCCCACGACACGCGCCTCCCCTCGCTGCTGTGCCCAGCGGCCGTTTCCATCCATGATGCAGGCGACGTGGCCCGGCAGTTCCCCCCGCTCACGCAGGGCTCGTTGTCGGCATTCGTCGCTGGCCTCGGAGGTTTCCCTTCGGGCCGTAGTATTCGTCGTTTGACGGGTCGATTCCATAGGGATACTTGACTCCGACCAATGAGTACGAGATGGGGAGACGTCCCTCCCCCTGCTACGAGAAGTGCAACAGCAAGGTAATCTACGAGGATCCGCTCCGAAGGTCAATGGGACGCTTTGCACATTTTTTGTCAACCGTCCCCTGGTCTCAGTGCCGAGCAATCCGCGTCTCCCCCCTGCGACGCCAGCCCGGTGCCCTCCTGGTCCCTACAACCGAAGAATGTCATTGAAGATGAGGAAGGCCATGAAGCCGATCAGGAGAATCATCCCTACCTGCTGCGCCACGAGCCGGACGCGTGTCGACGGTCGCCGGCGCGTGATGGCCTCATACAACAGAAAGAGCAGCTGTCCTCCGTCCAGCGCCGGGATGGGAAGGATGTTCATAATGGCCAGCGTGATCGAGAGCGCCGCAATGAGCCTCCAATACGGACCCAGCCCGGCGTCGGCCGCCTGGCTGGTCACCTCCGCAATCATGACGGGCCCGCCCAAGCTGTCGGTCAGACTGTCCCGCCCCACGATGATGCGCTTCAGCGTGACGACAATGTTTCGCCCGTAAGTCCACGTCTCTACGGCTCCTGCCTTCAAGGCAGCCGCCGGCCCGTAGGTGTCCGTGCGGATGCCGAACTCCTCAAAGAGAACCTGTCGGGTAATCTGATTGGCCTCAGGCCCGCGGATGCCGAGCAGGTACTTGTCGCGCTCCGCATCGAACTGGGCCGAAACCGAATCTTCGAAGACCATTCCCTCCGCCGTTCTCCGAACAATCCGCGACGAGTCGGCGTCGGTGAGGTCGGTCGCGAGGGAATCGGCCCGGAACCACCGCACCTCGACCGGTGCACCGTCGGCGGCCTGTAGCTTTGCACTCATTCCTCTCCAGAAGCGCACCGTATCGTCCCGAATTGAAAGGACACGGTCTCCCGCATGAAGCCCCACCGAGTCGGCGGGGGTGTCCTTCACGACGCCTCCAATGAGGGGCGGCTGAAACCCAATCCCGAAGCCCTTCTCGTTGTTGCGGGCCCGACTCAGGCGCGAGATAATGTTGGGGGGACCCAGCAGCGTCTGTCGCTCCCCGTCCCGCACGACCGTGATGGTCAGTGAGTCCGCTGCGATTAGCGACGGGGGCTCGATCTGATCAAAGCGTTCGAAGGATTCTCCGTTGACCTTTACAATATGGTCGCCGGTACGAAGGCCTACGTCGTAGGCCACCGACTCCTCCTCGACGTACACCTGTTCCACGTTTTCCGCGGGGATGTACGTATCCCCTTCGCTCCACCGCAGCCCTCCGAAGATGGCGATCGCGAGGAGGGCGTTGAACACGACACCGGCACTGATCACCACGATGCGCTGCCAGACCGGCTTCGCCCGAAACTCCCACGGCTCCGGGTCTTCTTCGGTGTGATCGGTGTCCAGGCTTTCGTCGATCATGCCACTGATCTTCACGTAGCCCCCCAGCGGCGTCGCTCCCACCGCGTATTCTGTCTGCCCGTACGTGCGCCCGAAGAGCGTCGGGGGAAATCCGACCGAGAACCGCTCGACCCGCATGTCAAAGTATTTGGCCGTCAGGAAGTGGCCCAGCTCATGGACGAACACCAGGATGGTGAGCGCCAGGAGAACCCAGAGGGTTGACGTAAGGATGCTAATCAAAGCTTCCATACAACGGAGAAAGTGACCAGAAAGACGCCAAAGGGGCGCCGTGAAGTGTGGAAGAGGTCAAGAAGCCGTCCCGTTCAATTTGATTCCGGCAGGGGGAGTTCCTTACTGAAGCGACGCGCCTGCTCGTCCGCGGCAACGAGGGTGTCGAGGGAGGGGTCGTCCTGAACGGGCAGTTGGTCCAGAGCCTGCTCAACGGCGCGGGGAATGTCCAGGAAGCCGATTTGTTCGTCGAGAAACCGCTCTACGGCCACCTCATTGGCCGCGTTGAGGATGGCCGGGGCCGTGCCGGCTGCGTCGATCGCCTCGTAGGCCAGCCGCAAGCACGGGAACTTGTCAGGGTCCGGGCGCTCGAAGTCGAGTCGGGAGAGCTCGCCCCAATCGAGTCGTTCGTGGGGCGCCTCCCACCGATCCGGATAGCTCAGCGCATACTGGATGGGGACTTTCATGTCCGGGACCCCGAGCTGGGCCTTCACTGCCCCGTCGGCGAACGAAACCATCGAGTGGACGACGGACTGGGGATGGACCAGAACCTGGATTTGATCGAGGGTTAAATCAAAAAGCCACTTCGCCTCGATCACCTCTAGCCCCTTGTTCATCATGGTGGCGGAGTCGATGGTGATCTTCGGCCCCATCGACCAGTTCGGATGATCGAGCGCCTCGTCCACGGTCACGTCACCGAACGTCTCGGCGGCCCGGTCCCAGAACGGACCCCCGCTCGCCGTAAGCACCACCTCCTCGACGGACCGCTGCGCCTCGCCCACCATGCACTGGAAGAGGGCCGAATGCTCGCTGTCCACGGGGAGCAACTGCCCCCCGCCTCGTTCCAGGGCCTCGGTCACCAGCGCACCGCCCACGACGAGGGTCTCCTTGTTGGCGAGGGCGACCTGCTTTCCCGCCTCCAATGCGTCGAGGACGGGCCGGAGTCCGGCGAACCCAACGACGGCCCCCATCACTACGTCCACGTCCGCCCGCGTCGCAGCCTCGCACAGCCCCTCCTCCCCCACGACAACACGAACGTTGGGGGCGTCGCCGGACCGTGCACGCTCGAACGCCTCGGCCCGCTCAGCGGACCCGACGGCGACGAGCTCCGGGCGGAATTCCCGCACCTGCTCGGCGAGCAGCTCTACATTGCGTCCACACGTGAGCGCCCGGACGTCGAACTGGTCCGAAAACAGTCGAACGACCTCGAGCGTCTGTGTCCCGACCGAACCGGTGGCTCCCAGGATCGAAAGCCCTCGGGGCTCGGGGTTCGGCTGTCCATTTTGACCGAATTGATCCACCATGTGGCGTACTGTACCGTCGAAAGAAGCAGCGTGTCGAACGCAAAGGCATTTGTCGCCGGATCCCGCACCGGAACCGTGCGCCGGATCGGAGAAACGTCCGTCTCGGACGCACCGTAGGATGCTACTTGTCACTGGCAACATTGCTTCGAGCCCCCTCCGGGCGGCTCCTGCCTTTTCCACTCGACTCCCCATAGACCCCCGTGACGCAGTACTTCTGTCCCCGGCGGTTGTCCGTCTGGTCCGTGCTCCCGCTGCAGACTGTCGCTCTGTCTCTCGTTCTTCTTCTCGGGGGACACGTACGCCCGACACAGGCCCAGCAGGCCGATAGCACCCTGCTTCGGCAGTTCCAAAGGGCCAACGCCTACGTCCGTGCCGGCAAGACCGAGAAGGCGATCGAGCTGCTGGAGGAGCTGTACGCCGACGCGCCCACCAATACGGCGTTCTACCGGAAACTGAAGAAGACCTACGAGAGCGTCAAGCGATATGACGATGCCATCCGTCTCGTCGAAAAGCGCATCGGGGACCGCCCCGCGGTTCCTCTTCTGTCCGAAAAGGCGCGCCTGCAGTACCAGAAGGGAGCGGTGGAGACGGCCAACGAGACCTGGGATCGGGCCCTCCGCCTTGCGCCGAACAAGAAGCAAACGTACGAGACGGTTTATGAGACGCTGGTCAACATTCGCCACTTCAAAAAGGCCATTGAGGTGCTGAAGAAGGGACGCACTGTTCTCGATCGTTCCGACGCGTTTCAGACCGAGCTGGCGTACCTGTACGGCCTCGACGGACAGTTCGAGGAGGCCATGAGGGAGTATGTCCGCCTTCTGGCCGAGGATCCCAACCGGGTCGGGTACGTCCGAAACCGACTTCAAACCTTCGTGGAGCAGGGCCAGGGCATTGAGGCGAGCATCAGGGTGCTTCGGACGACCGTTCAGGAGTCTCCGTTGAACCGTGCCTACCGGACGCTTCTCGCCTGGCTCTACATGGAGCAAAACGACTACGTTGCGGCGTTTGACGTGTACCGGGCCCTCGACCGGCTGGGGCAGAACGAGGGACGACTTCTCTTCGAGTTTGCTCAGAAGGCCGCGGACGCTCAGAAATTCGACGTTGCCACCCGAGCGTGCAAGGCGATGCTCGATCAGTATGCCGAATCGGACGTGGCTCCCGACGTGCAGAAGACCCTTGGGGACCTGTATCGACGATGGGCTGAGCTGGAGACGGATTCGTCCTCGGTGGCTCAGGATTCCGCCCGCTACGACAAGGCCCGTGCGGCCTACCAGACCTTTCTGGACTCCTACCCGGGCCACCCGGACTATCCGAAGGGCCTTCTGCAGCTCGGCACGCTTCAGCTCGACCCCTACCACGCCCTGGACGAGGCGGAGGCCACCCTGGACCGGCTCGTTTCGAACCATCCGCAGACCACAGCCGCCGAGAAGGGCCAGTATCATCTCGCCCGGATTGCGCTTCTGCGCGGCTCGCTCGATCGCGCCCGATTGCTCTTCTCGCGTCTGGCGAGCGAGGCCCAGAACAGCGATCTTGCGGACCGCGCCCGGTACGAACTGGGCCTCCTGCAATTCTACCAGGGCAAGTTCGACGCGGCGATGGCCCGCGCGAAGGCGACGAGCGAAAATCCTGCCGCGGACGTGGCCAACGACGCCATCGAGCTCAAAACTCTGATTCAGGAACACCGCGGCCCCGATTCACTCGACACAGCCCTCCAAACATTTGCGCGGGTCCGCCTCTACAATCGCCAGCAGGTGTACGAGAAGGCCCTTGCAAAGGTGGATACCCTCCTGCAAAACCATCCCCGGCATCCCATCGCCGACAACGGACGGTACCAGCAGGGCCAGATCCACCTCGCCCGCCGCGATACCTCGGCGGCCCTGACGGCGTTTCGGACGCTCCCCGAGCGTCATCCCCGAAGCCCCCTCGCCGATCGGAGCCTGTTCCGCGTCGGGGAACTGCTGGAATCCAGCGGCCGACCCGCGGCGGCCGTTGAGGCCTACAACCGGCTCCTGACGGAGTATCCCAAGTCCCTCCTCGCGGGGGATGCGCGAGGGCGACTCCGCGCCCTCCAACAGGCTCAGGGATAGCGGGCTCGGGGTTCTTTTTCTTCACTTGATCCTTCCTCCAGAACGCTGCTCTGCGATGCGTCTCCGAGACGTTCTCACCACAGTCCTTGCTCTCTTTGTTCTCGCCTCCGCCGCGGCCCCGTCCGCCCCGGCTCAGGATCTGCTGATTCCGATGGACGAGCAGCAGGACAACCACCTGAAGGCGTACGGCGCCGTATACGCGGCGCTCCAGGAGGACCAGACGGTTGACTGGCTTTTGAATTACCGCGGCGGCTCGTTTCTCACCGACGCCTCCGACGCCGTGCGGCGCGAGCTGCGAGTGCGAGGGGTGTCTTATGTCGCCCTCAGCGGAGGGAAAGCGGCGAAGATCATTTCGACCGTGGAAGCCGACGGAAGCAACATGTCCGTGGTGCCCCTCGAGAAGGCTCCGAAGATTGCGGTCTACGCCCCCGACGCGGCCGTGCCCTGGGACGATGCCGTGCGGCTGGCACTAAAGTACGCGGAGGTGCCCCACGACGTGATTTACGACGCGGAGGTGCTCAACGGCGAGCTCTCCTCCTACGACTGGCTTCACCTCCACCACGAGGACTTTACCGGCCAATTCGGCAAGTTCATCCGCTACCGGAACGAGCCCTGGTACATTCAGAAGCAGAAGCGAGCCGAGGCGGCCGCCGAGAAATTTGGCTTTCGGAAAGTCAGCCAACTGAAACTCGCCGTGGCTGAGCGCATCAAGAGCTACGTCTCGAAGGGCGGCTTCCTCTTCTCGATGTGCTCCGGCACCGAAACCTTCGACATTGCCCTCGCCGCCCATAAGACTGACGCCGTGCCGAAGGCCTATGACGGCGATCCGGTGGACCCGAACACTCTGAAGAACCTCGACTTCGGCAATACGCTCGCGTTCCGCGACTTTACCCCAAACCTGAACGCCCAAGAGTATTCGCACTCCAATATTGACGTGGGCCCGCCGCCGCCTAAGCTGCGAGATCCCTCTCTCGACTACTTTACGCTGTTCGAGTTCAGCGCAAAATGGGACCCTGTGCCCGCAATGCTCACGCAGAACCACGTGGCGACGGTGAAGGGCTTCGTCGGCCAGACCACCGCCTACAGCGAGGATGTCCTTAAGGAAGATGTCGTCGTTCTTGCCGAGGCCCCCGACCGCCCCCAGGTCCGGTACATCCACGGTACGCTGGGGCGGGGCACCTTTACGTTTTACAGTGGGCACGACCCAGAAGACTATCAGCACTTCGTTGGGGACCCCCCCACCGACCTGTCGCTTCATCCCAATTCGCCGGGGTACCGTCTCATCCTGAACAACATCCTCTTTCCGGCCGCCAAGAAGAAAAAGCAGAAGACCTGAGTCTTTCATTTTATCATTTTCTCATTTTGTCATTTCTCATTTTTATTTTCTACGTTATCCATTTCGAATTTTTTATCTTATATAAGTTCTATAAAATCGTAATTTTCTCTATCTTTTGTCCCACCTCCCACGCCACAAAACGTCTCTAATCCACATCTTTCAACCTCCAACTTTCCAACCTTCTAACCTTCCAACCTTCAACCTTTCAATCTAAATGCCATCTTCCAAACCGGTCTCAGCCTCGCGGTGCAAGATGACCGAGATCGTGTTGCCCAACGACACCAATGGCCTTGGCAACATGATGGGCGGGCGACTGCTGCACCTGATGGACAAGTGCGCGGCCATCTCGGCCCAGCGGCACGCCAACCGGGTGTGCGTGACCGCCTCGGTGGATAACGTGGAGTTTCAGTCGGCGATCGAGGAGGGGGAGGTCGTGGTGATCGAGGGTCACGTCAACCGGGCCTTCCGGACCTCGATGGAGGTGGAGCTCAACGTATGGGCCGAAAATCCGCTTCAGGAGACCCGCCGGAAATGCAACCGCGCCTTCTACACGTACGTGGCACTGGACGAGGACGGCTCGACCGTTCCCGTTCCGGACGTGGATCCGCAGACGGACCGCGAGCGGGACCAGTATGAGGCGGCCGCCAAGCGCCGCGACATCCGCCTCGTGCTGGCTGGGCGCAAGGAGCTCGAAGACGCGGCGAGCCTCAAGGAAGACATGCTGACGGCCCTACAACACTCGACGGATGCAGGAGCGTGAACAGAGCGAGCCGATGTCGCGGGAGCGAGTGCGGGAGGTTCTTGTGATCCTTCTTCTCCTCGCCCTGATCGTACTTGCGGGAGTGCTCGTCCCTTCCCCCGCCTCCGCCCAGCGCCAGCCCGGGGCCGCGGGGATTGGCTTCCAGGTCGGACGCCCCGGCGGCCTGGCCCTCAAGCTGTACCGACCCGGCGCGATCGCCTACGACGGCGTCATCAGCACCGACGGCGACGACTTCCTCATCGGCCATTTCCACCGGCTCTGGGAGCGCCCCCTCCCGGACTCTCCTCTTCATCTTTACCTCGGCCCCGGAGCTGTCGTGGGGACGGAGAGCCTCCCTCGAACCCCTCTACTCCGTCTTGGCCTGAGTGCCGAAGCTGGACTCAATTTTTACGCCGAACGGTTCGAGGTTTTCTTGCATGTGACGCCTACCCTCCGCTTCTTACCGAGTACGCGCGTGACGCTCGACGGAATCGTTGGCCTCCGCTACTACCTTCGGTTCCCCTGACGCCCCGAGCAGCGAGCCTTCCACGTACGGTCCACCGTCATGCTGTTCAATCGCGTTCTCATTACCGGAGCCAATGGCCTTCTCGGGCAGTCGCTGGTCCGACGCCTGAGCCAGTCCCGCGAGTACGACGTGCTGGCCACCGCCCGGGACGATGCGCTGCGCGTTGAGGGGACCTCGTGCGGCTACGCCCCGCTCGACGTAACTCAGCCGGACGAGGTGGCCCGCATTTTCCAGGACTTCACCCCCAACGTCGTGATCAACTGCGCCGCGATGTCTGACGTGGCCGAGTGTGACGAGAACCGCAACGAGGCCTGGGCCGTGAACGCTCGGGCCGTCAAGACCCTCGCCAAAAAGTGCCGCGAGACCGGCGCCCGCCTCGTGCAGGTGTCCTCCGACTTCGTGTTTAACGGCAAGCGCGGCCCGTACGACGAGGACGCCCGGCCCGACCCCGTCAACTACTACGGGCGCACCAAGCTCGCGGGCGAGAATGCGGTCCGGGAGGCCGGCCGATCGAACTGGGCCATCGTGCGCACCGTGCTGCTCTACGGCACCGGGCAGAACCTGAGCCGCTCGAACGTGGTCCTCTGGATGATCGACCAGCTCTCCCAGGACGAGTCCCTCCACATCGTCGACGATCAATACCGCACCCCCACGCACGTCGGCGACCTGGCCGCGGGCATCGAACAGCTCCTCGACCACGAGGAGACCGGCATCTACCACATGTCCGGCCCCGAGCTCGTGTCGATTTACGAGCTGGCCAGCACCGTGGCCGAGGTGTTTGGCTTTGACCCGTCGCTCATCGAGCCCGTGTCGAGCGACTTCTTCGAGGACGACGTGGAGCGACCGCCCCGGACCGGTTTTGTCCTCGAGAAGGCCGAAACCGAACTCGACTATGATCCGCGTCCCCTGAGAGACGGCCTCCGTGACGTGCAGGCGTCCCTCCAGGGGTTTTCGTCGTCCTGATTCTGCCTCCCTCCGTCTCCCCACTCCACCCTCCCTCGACGAACGATCTCGTCTTTATGCTCGACCTCGACACTGTTCGCAACGACCCCCAACGCGTCAAAGAGGCCATCCGTGCGAAAGACACGGGCTCTCCCGACCTCGTGGACGAGCTCCTGGAGGTCGACGAGAAGCGCCGGGCCGCCATTACCGAATTGCAGGAGACCCAGGCCCGGCAGAATGACCTCTCCGAACAGATTGGCACCCTGAAGCGGGAGGGGAAAGACGAGGAGGCGGAGGCGATTATCGAGAAGACGAGCCGGCTGAAAGACAAGATCAAACGCCTGAAGGATGAGGTCCAGGAGGCCGAGGCGCAGCAAGACGACTACGTGCTCGAGATTCCGAACCTCCCGCACCCGAGTGTGCCCGTCGGGGTGGACGAGGACGACAACGAGGTGGAGGAGACCTTCGGCGACCCGCCGTCCTTCGACTTTGACGCGGCGCCCCACTGGGACCTGGCCGACCGGCACAACCTCGTGGACCTGGAGCGGGGGGCGAAGGTGACGGGAAGCGGCTTTCCGTTTTACCTGGGAAAGGGCGCCCGGCTCCAGCGCGCCCTCCTCAACTTCTTCCTGGACCGGGCCCGCGAGCGCGGATACACCGAGATGCAGGCGCCCCTCTTCGTAAACCCCGACAGCGCGGAGGGCACCGGCCAGCTGCCGGACAAGGACGACCTGATGTATGAAATTCCGCGGGACGACTTCTATCCCATCCCCACGGCCGAGGTCCCCGTCACCAACTTCCACCGCGACGAGATTCTGGCGGCCGAGGATCTTCCCCTCCAGTACTGCACCTACTCCCCCTGCTGGCGCCGTGAGGCCGGCAGCTACGGCGCGGACGTCCGTGGCCTCAATCGCCTGCATCAGTTTGAGAAGGTGGAGCTGGTGCGGATCGTCCACCCCGACGAGAGCTACCGGGCCCTCGATGCGCTTCTCGAGGACGCGGAGAGTGCCCTCGACGCGCTCGAGCTTTCCTACCGCCGCCTCCTCATGTGCACCGGCGACATGGGCTTCACACAGGCCAAGCAGTACGACCTGGAGGTCTGGAGCGCGGGCCAGGAGCGCTGGCTCGAGGTGTCCTCGGTCTCGAACTTCGAGGCCTTCCAGTCCCGCCGTGCGCAGATCCGGTACCGGCCGGAGCCCGAGGCCAAGCCGGAGCCCGTCCACACCCTTAACGGGAGCGGCCTGGCTTTTCCCCGGATCGTGGCGGCCCTCCTCGAAAACAACCAGCAGCCCGACGGCTCGATCGAGTTGCCGGAGGTGCTTCACCCGTACACCGGCTTTGCGCGGATCCAGGCGGAAGAGTAATCCGTGAAGCGGGACTTGTGAGACACGTCTACCGTCTCCCGTTCATGCATCCCCCGTCCCGCCCGAACGCCCTTTCGCCCCCGCTCCTTCTCCCCCCTACGCCCCCACCCGCTCCGGCTCGCCCTGCAGGAAGGCCTCAGCGCGGCGCACCATCTCCTCGCTCCCAATGAAGAGCGGGGTGCGCTGGTGGAGCTTCTCGGGGGACTTCTCGAGGATGCGCGTGTGCCCGTCCGAGGCGACCCCGCCGGCCTGCTCGACGATAAAGCCCATCGGGTTCGCCTCGTACATGAGGCGGAGCTTGCCGCTGGGACTGCCTTCCGTCGCCGGGTACATGTAGATGCCGCCCTTCAGCAGGTTGCGGTGGAAGTCCGACACGAAGGAGCCAATGTAGCGCGTCTTGGCGGGCCGGTTCGTCTCGGGGTCCTGTTGCTGAAGCCAGTCGAGGTATTCGCGCAGGCCCTTCTCGAAGGAGTGGTAGTAGCCGCTGTTGATGGAGAACCTGCGGCCGCGAGTTGGGGTTTGGAGATCCGGGTGGGACAGCAGGAATTCGCCAATGGAGGGATCGAGCGTAAAGCCGTTCACCCCGTTGCCGGTCGTGTAGACGAGCATGGTCGACGACCCGTACACGACGTACCCGGCCGCGACCTGCTCGGTGCCGGGCTGCAGGGCCGCCTCCGGGTCGGGCTCTTGCTCGTCGTACCCGTCCGGGAGCCGGTAGATGCTAAAGATTGTGCCCACCGACACGTTCACGTCGATGTTCGACGAGCCGTCGAGCGGGTCCAGCAGCACGATGTACTTTCCGTCGCCCTCCTCCCCCACGCTGCTCAGAGGGATGGCCTCCGCGTGCTCCTCGGACCCGATGAGGCAGCACTCCCCCCCTCGACGCAGCGCCTCTACGAACTCGCGGTGCGCGAGGGCATCCATCTTCTGCTGCACTTCGCCCTGCACGTTCGTCTCGCCGGTGCTGCCGTAGATATCGATCAGCCCGGCGCGGCGCATGTCGCGGTTCACGATCTTGGCCGCCAGGCTGATGTCGCGCAGGAGGCGGGAGAAGGCCCCGGTGGAGTGCGAAAACGCATCCTGCCGTTCGATGATAAACTGTTCGAGCGTCTTGAACGTCCCCAGATCCGAGTCGGCAGAGCCGTCGCCGGCGTGGTGCGAAGCGTTGTTCGTTCCAGCGTATTCAGTCATGGTCTACACGATCTGTTTAAGCGAGTGGTGGAAGTGTCCGTCACCGTATTGCAACATACAACATTTTGGAAGCGGTTCCAAGCACGATCCGCGGGGAAGTCGTTGCCTTCACCCTGACGACGCTGTACGACGGGAGAGCAAACCCGGAAAGGGGAACAGGGATCATGGCAATTCGGAGCGGTTCGACAAGAGGGCTCCAAGGGCAAGCTGCTCCGCAATGCGCCGCGTGTTCGGGGCGTCAGGGTCGTTCGCCTCCAAGTCAGCCAGCATCCGCTCCAGGTCCTGCGGCGTGTCTACGTCGTACCACTGCGGCAGCACCGTCAGTTGCGCGTCGGTGCGCCCGGCCCGCGTCAGCGTGTCGGAAAAGACCTGCGAATGGCTGTAGGTCATGTCGTCGAACAGCTGCGGGTAGAACGCGCTCATGCCCAGCAGATAAAACCCGCCGTCCTCGGTGGGCCCGAGGCAGAGCGACCGCGGGGCCTGCAGGGCCCGGTACGCCTGTCGAAGAAACGAGAGCGGCAATGTTGGGTGGTCGCTTCCCATCACGACCGCCCGCTCGTAGCCTGCCCGCAGCGTCTCCCGAAAGGCCCCTTTCATGCGCGCCCCCAGGCCCTCCCCCTGCTGCTCGTGGAGGCTCACGTCGGCCGGGATTCCGTCAAGGTCGTCGTCGGGGAGTGGGGGCGCGAGATATAGCCGAACGTCCGCGTCCAGCCGCACCACTTGTCGCATCGTGTCGCGGAGGAACGCCGTGTAGAGCCGGGCCGCTTCCGAGGGACTCAGGACGGGCGTGAGGCGCGTCTTCACCGAGCCCGGACGCGGGACCTTCGCGAAGAGGAGAAGGGCCGAATCCATGGGGCGACGTGATTGGGGACGAGAAGGGAGAGGAGGTCGCCGCACGACCGGGCGGCGGTCCCAGTCCCGAGCATGGGGGTAGGGAAGGATCAACGCATCCGCTGAAGGGTGGCGTGAAGCTTTTCGAGGGCATAGTCCACGTCCTCTTCGGTTGTCTCCGCGCCGAGCGAGAAGCGCACCGCGGCGGAGGCGGTGGGGCGTTCGAGCCCGAGGGCGCTGAGGACGTGGCTCGGCTCCAGGGCCCCACTGGTACAGGCGGACCCGGCGGAGACGAGGACGCCCTCCATGTCCAGGTTCAGGATCAGCATCTCGCCGTCCAGGGGCTCGGCGTCCGGGCCGTCCGGCGGGAACGCGACGTTCACCACGTGAGGGGCGACGGGAGCGTCGTCGACGGGCGTGTTGAGGACGTAGCGCCCCGGCACCGCGTCGTCGAGGCCGTCGATGAGCCGCCGCTGCAGGCGCGAAAGGTGTGCCGAGCGGTCTTCGGCGTCCGCAACGGCGCGCTCCAGCGCCTCCGCGAGGCCGATGGCGCCCGGCACGTTCTCGGTCCCCCCGCGGCGCTCGCGCTCCTGTGAGCCGCCCTCCACGAGCGGCCCCAGGTCCACCCCGTTCCGAACGTAGAGGACGCCCACCCCCTTCGGCCCGTAGAACTTATGGCCCGACATCGACAGCAGGTCGACGTCGAGGGCCTCCACGTCGAGGGGCTGCAGGCCCGCCGCCTGCACGGCGTCGCAGTGGAGCAGCACGTCGTGGGCATGGCACACCTCCGCCACGGCCGGAATGTCGGTCTGCACCCCAATCTCGTTGTTCGTGTGCATGAGCGACACGAGCGCCGTGCGGTCGTCGAGTGCCGCGTCGACCTGCTCCGGGGAGACGGCGCCGTGAGCGCCCGGCGTGAGAATCTCGACCGGATGCCCGTGCTCCGCCAGGCGCTCGGCGGGGCGCAGCACAGCCTCGTGCTCGGCGGCCGACGTGACGAGGCCTGCCGGTTCACCGTTGGACGAGGCGGCCTGCAGGACGCCCTTGAGGGCCAGGTTGTCGGACTCGGTGCCGCCGCTGGTGAAGACGATCTCACTGGACTCGGCCCCGAGGCACGCCGCGACGCGTTCCCGCGCCTCTTCCATCGCCACTCGGGCCTGCCGTCCCAGCTGATGCACGGAGGACGCGTTCCCGTACTCGTCCAGCAGGTACGGTTTCATCACCTCAAGTACCTCTGGATCGAGGGGGGTCGTGGCGGCGTGGTCGAGATAGACGCGCTCCATGGTGGACCAGATTGGGACCTGCAAAAGAATGCGAGTTTCTTAACGCGAAGCGGAACGGGCTGATTCGGTCGGACGGCCCGGATTCCGAAAAATCTTGGAATGCCCCCCGACGAACAATGTCGCGGTTCGACGCATTCGTCTTCCGGCTTATTTTGGCCCGGGGCCCTGCCCTCGTCTTCCGATTTCCTCCCCACCAACTCCTCGCTTTCATCATGGACAAGTTCGTCGTTCGCGGCGACGCTTCGCTTGAGGGGCCGCTCACGGTGAGCGGCTCGAAGAACACGGCCCTCCCCCTCATGGCGGCCACCCTCCTGGCGGAGGGGCCGTCCACCATTACCAATGTCCCAGACCTGCGGGACGTGCGTACGTTCTCGAAGGTCATCCGCTACGGGGGGCCGTCGGTGACCTTCGACCCCGACGCCCACACGCTCTCGGTGGACGCCACGACCATTGAGACGCCCGTGGCCCCCTACGAACTGGTGAAGAAGATGCGCGCGTCCTTCTACATGCTCGGCGCGCTGCTGGGGCGCTGCGGCCAGGCCAAGGTGTCGCTGCCGGGCGGCTGCGCGTGGGGGCCCCGCCCGGTCGACCTCCACATCGAGGGCATGAAAGCCTTTGGGGCCGACATTGAGCTGGACGAGGGGTACGTCCACGCCTCGACGCCGGACGGTGGGCTGGAGGGGGGCACGTTTCGGCTGGATCCCGTAAGTGTGGGCGCGACGATCAACCTCCTCCTGGCCGCCGTGACGGCCCGCGGCAGCTCTAAGATCGTGAACGCCGCGAAGGAGCCCGACGTGGTGGCCTTCGGCCGCGCCCTGCAGGAGATGGGTGCCCAGATCGACGGCCTCGGCACCCGGACCCTCGAAATTCAGGGCGTCGACCACCTCAACACCGGTACCTTCCGCAACACGCCGGACCGGATCGAGCTCGGGACCTTCATCCTCATGGCCGCCACGGCGAGCGCGCCGGGCACGCCCGTCGAGATTCACCAGGGCACCCACGAGCACCTCGGTCCCGTCTTCAAGGAGCGCCTCGCCGAGACGGGTGTCGACGTGTCGTACGGCGCCGACACGGTCACCGTCACGCGCCCCGACGAGCTGCGGCCCGTCTCCATCGAAACGGCGCCGTTCCCTGGCTTCGCCACGGACCTGCAGGCCCAGTGGACCGTCCTCCTCGGCACCACGGACGGCACGGCCACGGTGACCGACACGATCTACGACGACCGGTTCAAGCACGTCCCGGAGCTGCAGCGCCTGGGGATGGAGATTGAGGTGGACGGCAACACGGCCACGGTCCACGGCGGCGCGCCGCTTAACGGGGCGAAGGTGATGAGCACCGACCTGCGGGCGGGGGTCTCGCTGGTGATGGCGGGCATGATCGCCGACGGGCGGACCGACGTGCTCCGCATCTACCACCTCGATCGCGGCTACGAGGCCCTGGAGGCGAAGCTGCGGGACGCGGGCATCTCCATTCATCGGGAGGAGTACGACGAGTTTTCGGAGCCGGACCTGGAGACCGCTGCCTGAGGGGCACCCCCCGCAGGTCAGAGAGTCGATTGGGGATAGGGGGACCTTTCCTCTGCTGGGGGAATGAAAGGGGGAGTGGGAGAGTGGG
>CAZRPQ010000004.1:0-18814 GCA_964601725.1 uncultured Salinivenus sp.
TTGAAAGTTCGAAGGTTGAGAGTAGAAGGAGGATAACCGCCGCCTGCAACCTTCAATCTTTAACCTTCCAGCGTTCCAACCAAAACCGTAGTCGGGGCGGCCGGATTTGAACCGGCGACCTCCTGCTCCCAAAGCAGGTGCGCTAACCGGACTGCGCCACGCCCCGCGCGGAGGAGGAAGAGAACAAAAATCGCTCAGGTCAACTCTTTGGCCTCCTCAAGTTCGTCCTCGATATCATCGAGGGGGACAATTTTCTGACGAAAGCCGTAGTTGCCGTCCTCCTTCTTCTCGGCGACGATGACCTTCGCCATCTTGCGCGAGGCCGACCCGTTGCTCTGTTGTGCCATGGCTTATTTCTTCTCTCGGTGGAGGGTATGCTTTTGAAGAACAGGGTTGTACTTCATGAGCTCGAGGCGGTCGGAAGTGTTCTTCCGGTTCTTCGTCGTGTGGTAGCGCGACGTTCCCGGCTCCTCCGTGCACTCGAGCACAATCTGGACGCGGTCACCTGTGGCCATCGTACTGAGGGTATTTGTTCCTGGAAGTCTACGTCCCTGGAAGGAGTGCTCCACTGCGGTCCGAAGGGACGGCGGCGGTGAACGCCTCCATCTTCGGACCTATACGTCGTAGCCCTGCTTTCGGGCCTCCTGAAGGACCGCCTGAATGCCTTTCTTGTTGATCGTCTTTAAGGTCTTTGAGGACACCTTTAGCTTCACGTGGCGGTCCTGCGAAGGAATGTAAAAGCGCTTCTCGTGCAGATTCCGCTTGAAGCGGCGGTTTGTCTTCTGGTTGGAGTCCGACACGCTATTGCCCGTGACGGGCCCTTCGCCTGTGACGTCGTCTTTGCGAGCCATGGTATGTCTGTGGGATCTATTCGCTCCCGATGCGAGTGCTGTTCGGCGGTGCTCACTCTATTGATCGCGCCCGCCATATCGACAGGCTTGAAAACAAGATGCGGGACTTTGTTCGTGAAGACGGCGCAATTTCGGTGCATGTCCCTGAAGAAGCCGCGCCGATTGCCACCCGAGACCGGATTCCTCAAGAATGACCATCTCCCGATGGCGTCCCCCCGGACAAGTGAGGAGTGATTCCCGGCGTGAGGAATTCAAAGAGCGTGTCTCCCCGCAGGCCGAGGCGGAGCGTTTCGAGCGGAATGATCTCCTCGGGGTGGATGTTGCCGAGGTTCACGTTGGCCCCCTGGTGCCGAATCAGCCACGCCTGCTGCATTTTGTTGGGCGCTTCGAAGATGATGTCCTGGGGATCTAGCCGGGCCAAGATCTCGTCGACGAGGCCGGTGCGGACCTCCCCGTTGGGACGGAAGAGACCGGCCGTTCCCGCCTCTCGCGACTCAGCGGTGACCTTCCAGCTGCCCGCCTCCAGCTCCGCCTGCATGAACTCGACCCACTGGTAGGGCGCCATCACGTCGCTGGAGTCCTTCGATCCCACCTCGCTCAACACGGTGAAGTCCTTCGCAAAGAGCTCGATGAACTCCAGTTTGTCCTCGTGGTCCATTGAGATCGCACCGGCGGAAATCTCGACGTGTTGCACGTCCATGCGGTCGAGCAGGCGGCGATAGTCGTCGACTTGGTCGCGCAGAAAGTAGGCCTCGAAGAGGGTTCCCCCGAAGAAAAAGGGAATGTTCGCCTCGCGGTAGACGCCCAGCTTTTCCTCCAGATTCGACGTAACGGCGGCGGTTCCCCACCCGAGCTTGGCGACGTCAATGATGTCGGCCGCCACGTCGAGCACGTCCTCGACCTCCCGGGCGGACATTCCTTTGTCCAGCATGTGAGTGAGTCCGCGTTCTCGGGGCTTCTCGGTCCGGTCCGGGAGGCCGATGAGATCAAATGCGTCGTTGAGCATGGAGAATCACTGGGCGGCGAGAGGTCCGCGATTAAAGGCTACGCTGGGCTTTGCTTACGAGACCGCGGAGCAGTCGGGTCCGGTCTGGCGGGAGGAAGCATCGCTTCCCGAGGCCTCCCTTCTTTTCACGTATCGAGGTGCACAGCCCGAGCGGGCTCGATGGCGGCGGCGCGGGCCGCCGGGTATAGCGACGCGAGGACGCAGAGCCCGAACGCCGAAAGGGCGATGACGATGACATCAAGGGGCTGGACCGCAACAGGATACGCGTCGATGAGAAACGATTCGGCCTGGGCCATTGGTACCACCTCGTAGTACTTCTGAAGGAAGGCGAGCCCAAGGCCGAGAACGAGTCCCAGCCCGGTCCCCACCGCCCCGATCAGGGCTCCCTCGAACAGGAAGATGCGGCGCACGTCGGCCTGGGAAACGCCCATCGCCTGGAGCGCCCCAACGTCGGATCGCTTTTCGATGGCGACCATCGTAAGAGAGCCTACGATGTTGAAGGCTGCCACGATGACGATGAGGCCCAGGATGGCCGAGGCGCCCCACTTCTCCAGCTGCATTACGTCGTAGAGCGATTTTTGGAGGTCGTACCACGTCTGCACGGTGTACCGGTCGGCGTCCAGTTTTTGCTGGAGGGCCGCCTTCACGGCTCCGGCCCGCTCCAGATTGTCGAGGCGGAGGTCGATTCCCGTAACACGGTCCTCCATGCGAAACAGCCGTTGGGCCCTGGGCAGCGCGACGAATACGCGCTTCTTCTCCGACGCTCCGCGGACCTGGAAGAGCCCGCGCACCTCGAACCGCCGGACGGGTGGACTCGCAAATACGGTTGTAAGTGTGTGCTCGATGGCGGGGGCCGACAGGAGCCCTACCACGCTTGCCGACTGCGTTCCCCGTCCCGGAATGGCCCCCATGCGCTGGCCGAGGGTCCGGTTCAGCACAATGCCGGGCGTTCCGTCTGAGTATTGACTCAGATCGAAGGTGCCCATGGCCATCGTGGGGGCAGTGGTCTCCATTATCGAGGCGTCGATCCCTCGGACCCGGACCACGCGATTTCCCCCGTTCCCGCCGCGGCGGAGGAGCAGGGCCTTGCCCTCCACGTACGGGGCTGCCGTCGAGACGTGCTTCGTCTCTCGGGCAAGCTGGAGGAGCGAATCGGCGCTGGTCACGCCCTGCCCTTCGGCGCTTACCACGCGCACATGAGGATCGAGCGACACGAGCAGATCTCGCACGACGTCGTAAAACCCGTTCATCACCGAAAGAACGACGATGAGAGCCGCGACGCCGAGAGTCACGCCGGTCATTGAGATGCCGGTGATGATCGAAATAAGAGACACCTCCCGGCGGCTCGCCAGGTAGCGCCGGGCAATCTGAAACCGGTAGTCCACGGCGGATATCCTTTATCGAGCGGTTGGACCAGGGTGACACGCTGCCCCCACGACGGCGGCTATTACTCCTCGGTCCCCAGCATCGGTTCCGGATTCGAAAAGGCGCCGTCCGGAGGCGAGCTGGGCAGGGCCAACTGGTCTGTGAGGAGCGCCCGATCAGCCCCGATCGCTTCCTTGCGCGGGGAGAGAGAAACGGTTCCGCCGGGGGCCTGCAGGTCTTTGTATTGGGTCCAGTCGTAGAACTGAGCCGGGGCTTCCTCGGACATCCCCTGTAGATGATAGGCCCACCGGTCGAGCCGCCCCGTCTCGGTCGATACGTAGAGCCAGTACTGGTCGCCGGGCGTGCGGCCCACGTCGTCGAAGGTCAACCGGATGACGTCGTGCTCGGCGGTCGAAGAGTCGGGGAGGTAGGTGCGGTTTACCCCCGGATCGAAGACCTTCAGGGGGGAAAACAGCCAGTATGTGTCGTTCGCGAACCGGGCGTATGCCTGCTCGCGGGCCGTTTTCGCCGCCGACCCGGTCAACTCAGTCCCGTTGAGGTACACAGTTCCGGCCACTCGACCGTTTTTCACCTTCCGCACGTTGACGAGGGCGACGTACGACGAGTCGGGCCCGGTTGACCACTCGATGCGGTACTCGCCCGTCTTTCGATTCCAGAGGTGGCGCGCAATAGTCTGCGTCCCGTCTGGCGTCTCGATGCCGAAATTAAACCGGAGAAACGGAGCCGAGGCCCAGGCGTCCGCGCCGTGAGCCTGAACCAGGCGAGAGGCCACCGAGTCGGCCCGCGTTTCTGGGGCGATCGTGTCGGTTGGGGAAACAGCCGTCTCGGTTTCGGACTCCGAGCCCGAGGTACACCCGACGAGCAGTCCGCTTCCAACGAAGAGAAGGGCGATCAAGACGGAGCGGAATCGAATCATGGGAGGAATGGCGTCATCAGAGAAACGAGGCGCGCCTTCAACATACGGGGCACAGCGCAGAGGTGCAGACCTTGATGCGCATGGGCGGCGTTTGTGCGTTTTTCCAGGGTGCCCTCCATCAAGTATGTTGGTTCTTGACCTGACGCCCGTACGCCCACAGTTCCAGAGGCTCACACGTCAAACCGAAACTCCATCACATCTCCGTCCTCCACAACGTAGTCTTTTCCCTCAGTTCGGATGAGGCCCGCCTCCCGGGCCTCAGCCTCGGACTCCGCCTCGTCGAAGTCCGAAAAGTGAATGGTCTCGGCTTTGATAAACCCTTCTTCGAAGTCACTGTGGACCTCTCCGGCGGCCTGAGGGGCTCGTGTGCCTTCCTCAACGGTCCAGGCGTAGGCCCCTTTCTCGTCCGCCGTGAAGAAGGTAATGAGGTTCAGCACGTCGTACGCCGCGTGAATGAGACGCTCAAGGCCAGATCGCTGCAGGCCTGCGTCTTCCAGGAACAGCTGGCGCTCGTCGGAGTCGAGTTCGGCCATCTGAGCTTCGAGCTCCGCCGAGATGACGACGACCCGGGTCTCCTCCTGCTGCGCGATGGCGCGGAGTTGATCAACGTATTCGTTGCCGTCGGGCAGATCGTCCTCTCCCACGTTGGCGACGTACAGGACCGGCTTGTCAGTCAGGAGGAACAGCTCGTCGACGAGGGGCTGATCGGGCTCACTCACCTCGAACGACCGGGCCCAGTTGCCGTCACTCAGGTGCTCGTGGAGGCGTTCGAATACCTCAAGCTCCTCGGCAGCCTCCTGGTCCCCCTTCTTCGCGGCGGTCTCGACCTTCTCGACCCGTTTTTCGACCGTCTCCAGATCTTTGAGAAGAAGCTCGGTGTTGATGACCTCCACGTCGCGGACGGGGTCCACCTCGCCCGCCACGTGCGCGACCTCGTCGTCCTCGAAGCACCGTACGACGTGGACGATCGCGTCGACCTCGCGGATCTGAGCGAGGAACTGATTGCCAAGTCCCTCTCCCTCGGCGGCACCCTCCACGAGGCCGGCGATGTCGACGAACTCAATGGTGGTGGGGACGGTCTCGGGGGAGCCGGCCAGGTCGGCAATGCGGGGGAGCCGCTCGTCCGGGACGGGGACGACGCCCACGTTGGGATCGACCGTGCAGAACGGATAGTTGTCGGCCTCGGCTCCCGCGTTGCTCAGTGCGTTGAAGATTGTGGACTTGCCGACGTTGGGGAGCCCAACGAGGCCGCACTGTAGCGACATGGGGAGATCGGGGACCTGGATGAAAGAACGCAACCGGGATGGATCGTGCGCCAACGGGGGTTCCCCCTCTCCTGGAGGAAAAGTCGAGCGGCCCTCACTCGTCGTTGGCGTACGGCACGTCGACAAATCTCCGTTCGGGGAGGTATACGGCCGTGAGGCGGCCCATGCCGGGCTTCATGTGGTAGACGCACCCGGTGTCAATGAGAATGAGCTTTTCGCGATTGATCGGCTCCGGGCGGGGCGTGTGGCCGCACACCACGGTCTTTTCCCACGCCACCTCCGAGGCATTCAAATGCCCCCGCTCCCACAGGAGCACCTCCTCGTCGGGGTCCGCTAGACTGTCCTCAATCGAGAGGTCGGGCTCTAGCCCCGCGTGGACGAACAGATAGTCCTCCGTCTCGTGGTAGAGCTTCGTATCGCGGACGAACTCGGCGTGGGAGGCAGGGATTTGGATTTCAGAGGTTTCGTCTTTGAGGTAGCTCTGGAGCGTCGAGACGCCCCCATTCATGCGCCAGAGGCTGAAGGCTCCGGAGTCGAGATACTCAATCATCATCGCCTCGTGGTTGCCCCGAAGAAACGTACACGGGACCTCCTCGCGAAGATCTAAGAGCCGGTCGATAACCCCCTTCGAGTCGGGACCGCGGTCGATGTAGTCGCCCACGAACAGAAGGTGGTCGTCCGACGACGGGTCAATCCGGTTGAGGAGTACGTCGAGCGACTGGGCGCATCCGTGGATGTCGCCGATTGCTATGAGACCCATCGCGCTTGGCCTGCCTTGCGGGAGTGAGAGAAGGAGTGCGGAGCCGACCTGTCAGGAATGGACTTTGGCCTGGACTTAATATTGACAATTTGCGACGAGAATGGCAATTCAGGAGGAGTCGGCCCGCTCGCGAATGGTGTCCATGCCGATTAGGCCGCGTCCCGATTTGTTGAGCCGTCCCTGATCGTGGAGATCAAGGAGAATGGCATCGATCACTCCATTGACGAAGGTGCCGCTTCGGGGTGTGCTGTACTTCTTCGCAATCTCGATTGCCTCGTCGACCGACACCTTGGGCGGAATCTCTTCGAACTTCAGGAGCTCCGTCGTGGCCATTCGGAGGAGAGAACGGTCGATGACGGCGATGCGGTGGATCTCCCAATTCTTCGCGTGCTTCTCAATAATCTCGTCGGCCTCCTCCATCGTGCCGAGTGTCGTGTGGAAAAGGCGCACCGCGAAGTCGCGGGTGGAAGGGTCATCTTCGAGCGGGCCCTCGATCAGCGTGTGGATAATTTGATCGGGGTCCCCGTCGGCCTGCTCATGGGCGTAGAGCGCCTTCATGACGTGCTCGCGGGCTTCGCGTCGGGTGCTCATGACGGGGGCGGCCGTTCAGGGGTGGAGCGTTCCAGTTTTGCCGCGGTGCATATGCGGAGGCGGCTCTTATTTCCGATGAAGGAGGCAGGTTCGGACCTAGACCCGGATTCCATTAATCTTGGATTTTGGGGATCGGCCCAGAATTCCGCTGGCAAACGTTAGACTTCGGTGGCGGAACGTGTCTTCTGACCCCGTCTCTCCTGCACAGAAACGGTTCGGCTCGTGCGCCCCGACTCGTCTGTCCATTGGTCGGCGTACCCGGCTCTCCTCCTCGCCGGTGCGTTTGCGCTCGGGGTCCTAATAGAATCGACGTTTGGTTGGGGAGCCGTATCCCTGTGGCTTGGTGGGGCTGGGACGGGCCTCGTGGCGTTCGTGAGCGTTCAGTGGTGGGATCGAACGCGGCTCGTGACACTCGCTCCCCTGGGACGAATCGCCGCAGTCGTGCTGATCATGGGATGCGCAGGGGGAGCCCGGCACGCCCTGTATCAGACTCCCTCATCTCGTGCCTTGGCTCCCGCTGCAAAGGCGGGCGACGAGGCGACGGCCCTCCAGGGAGCCGTCGTAGATCCCCCTGAGCGAACCGCGGAGGCAACACGCTTTACCCTGGAGGTTGATACCCTCTTTGGGGAGCGGGACACGGCTGCCGTGAAGGGCCGGACCCGAGTTACCCTTCGTCCCTCCCCGTGGGAAGAGGACGTCGGGACGTTTCCCAAGATTCGTCAGGGGGATGTCGTTCAACTTCGGGGATCTTTGCGGTCCGCGCCTGGACTCCGAAATCCGGGGGGGTTCGACTATGGGGCGTACTTGGCTCGTCGTGGAATTTGCTGCACGATGTATGTGGGGAGTCCGGATCGCGTTGCGGTACGAGGGGAGGAGCGTGGCGTGGTGGAAGCAACCCTCGTGGCGTCCCGGAACCATATTCGGCGTCAGATCGACCGGTACGTGCCCAGTACTGGGGGGCGGGCGGTTCTCCAGGCCCTCCTTCTGGGAGATCGGAGTCGGGTCACGGAGGCCCAGCGGGATCGCTTTGCCAAAACGGGCCTCATGCACCTTCTTGCTGTGTCCGGGCTCCACGTTTTTCTCGTGGGAATGGTGCTCTACGTTCTGCTTCGCCCCCTCCTGATGCGTTTCCGACTGCAGTGGCGGACGGTTGAGGCGGTACGAGCGGTGTTTACGATCCTCGTTCTCGGGTTCTATATGCTTCTTACAGGGGGGCGCCCGTCCGTTGTCCGTGCGGCAATTATGGCGACCCTCTTCATTGGGGGCATCTTCTTCCAACGGTCGGCTCATCCCCTCAATACCCTCGGGGTGGCGGCCCTCGTTTTGCTTATCGTCCGCCCGCCCGCCCTTTTCGACGTTGGGTTTCAGCTATCGATGACGGCCGTCGCGGGCATCGTAACCCTGAATCCTCGGCTCCTTGAGATGGTACCGGAGGAATACCGGGCCTCTGAGGCCACGGATTGGCTGGTGTCTACGGGCACGGTGTCGGCCGCCGCGATCCTGGGAACAGCCCCGGTCCTTCTGTACCACTTCGGGTGGGTGTCCGCCGCTGGACTCCTCCTCAATGTTGCCGGCATTCCCTGCACTGGGCTGGCGCTCTCAGCGGCTATTCTCACGGCAGTGACAGGGGGGATGTGGACGGTGGCGGGGGCTGCCTTTGGCAGTGCAGCAGACCTGTTTGTGCAGGGACTCCTCGCAACGTCCCGCTACGGGGCAGAGTGGTTCTCGTGGGTGGGGCTCCGAATGGGCACTCCGGATCCGTGGGTGCTTGGGGCCCTGGTTGCGGGCCTCATCGCGGTGGCGCAGTGGCCCCGGCCGCGCAATCGGTGGCGCTGGGTCATCGTGGGGCTTCTCCTCGGAACGATGTCGGTTTGGGGAACAGCTATCGGGCGCGGGGCAGGGCCGACCCTCGACCTCGTGTTCTTCGACGTAGGACAGGGAGACGCTGTCTTGGTTTCCACCCCTGGGGACCGCCACATGCTAGTGGATACCGGCCCTCACTCTCCGAGCGGCGGGGCTGCGAAGTCTGCGATTCTCCCGTACCTCGAACGATGGGGCATCAGGCGACTGGATGCCGTAGTCGTCACGCACTCCGACGAGGATCACCTCGGGGGATTGCCGACTCTTCTGAAAGAGGTGTCGATAGGACGGGTCGTCCACAACGGACGGCCGGCCAGCACGGATCTGTATGCCGAGACTCGGCGACTGCTCAACAGAAAGGGGATCCCTCGGGAAGCAGCCCGACGGGCCGACACGCTTGCCGTTGATCCAGCTGTTCGGGTTCAGGTATTGTCTCCTCCTCGGCGTCCGTCTCGTCACGGGATCGAGGGCAAGAACGACGCCTCCGTAGTTCTTCGCGTTAAATACGGGGAGGTGGATCTTCTGCTACCTGGGGATGTGGAGGCTGCCGCGGAGCGCGATTTGGTTCGGGCGTATGGACGTCAACTTGAGAGTCGGGTCGTCAAGGTTCCGCACCACGGATCGGAGACTAGCAGCACGCTCGAGTTCGTGCGCGCCGCCTCCGGCGCGAAGAAGGACTCGTACGCAGTGGTAAGCGTAGGCCAAGGTGAGGAATATGGAATGCCGGATCGGGAGGTTCTTTCGAGGTGGAAAGAGCAAGTGGAAGTGCGGAGCACGGCTCGAGGTGGCGCCGTGTGGATGCGAACCGATGGGGAAGCGCTCTGGGAAGTATGCTGGAAATGAACTTCTATCCCGCGTAGGCGAGTCGTGTCCTCTTCGGTCTATGGTCTTTCCAAAGGAAACGGACCTCTCCGGGGAAGGAGACTCTCAGTGGGTGTATTCCTCTTCGGGAATACGCCTGTTCTTGGCTGGTATACCCAAGTATACCGAATTGGTGTCACTTGGTGGCGGTGTGCGGGCTCGTGGGGGAGATGCCACTGCCTAACCGAGTTATCCACAACCCCTAGTATGTATAAGGCACCCTTTGATTTTTGAAAAGATATGGTTGTTGTTACTAGGCGTGTGGAAATGTGGATAACCGAGTCGCCCACATCGAGCCGGTGCCGATGTGGACAATTCCCTCGATCATCCACGGGGTTGTCCACAAAGAATCTGCAGCCAAAAGCCGGTATGCGGCGCTGAGGACGAATATAGGGACAGTTTTCCACGTTTCCACAGCAATCCACAGCGTAACGTAGGGCTTCAGGGATGCGGTTATGAACAGTCATCCACAATGTGTAAAAGACGAGGATGGCTGTGGATAGCCCCACCAGTTGTCCACGAGTCCCCGCGGCCGAACTTTGGTCCACAGATTATCCAGATGTTATCCCCTACTTATCCACGGGTTATCCACAATCCTGTGGATAGAGGGAGCATCCAAGGAAGACAAAGACGATGGACCGAAGAGCGATATATTCAAGGGTCAGATTCGGTCCTCCCTGATCCGTGCCTCGCGGCGAAATGGGGGCGAGGACGGGGCTATTCCTCCTCCTCGGTGAACGTGAAGAGGCGATAGATGCAGAACGCGGCAATGAGGGCGGGCCATAGCGCTGATATCCAGTCTGCCGCCTGTAGACGCAGTACGGCAAGGGAGACGCCAAAGATGGCAATGACGGCGTAGATGGTCTGGAAAACCAGGGAGTTGGACATGAGGCGCGTTCGGAAATGAGGATCAGACGCAAACGGGGAGGGGGCATCAGGGCGATTGTATGTTCAGCCTCCGTAAAACAGGTGGAGGCTCGTGAGCTCCGCTCCGCTGTCAAGCTCTTTCCGTGTGGGGGGTTGGGCGCGTGGGCACGGACGATGCCGCCGCGGCTACGCTTCAGCGTCGAGCAATTCCATGAGGAGTGGTGTGAGTCGATCGGCTGCGACCCGCGACAACTGCTCCTCGGCTCCCTGGGGAAGGTCGATGGGGGTCTGCTCTACGAGCTCGAGACCGTACCCGGCCAATCCGATGCGCTTTCGAGGATTGTTGGTGAGCAATCGGAGCTTGCGAATCCCGAGGTCCCGAAGAATCTGGCATCCAATGCCGTAGTCGCGGTGGTCCATTTCGAGGGACACGTCGGCCGGGGAGCGATCGTCCTGGCTCTGGTGGCGCTCCAAATCCCGGAGTTTCGAGAGCAGGCCCTGGCCGTGATTGCTCTGCATCATGTACAGGACTGCGCCCTTTCCCTCGTGCTCTACCTGAAGGAGCGATTCGGCCAGCTGCTCGCTATACGCCTCGCGCCGCGCCGCCAGCACGTCCCCGAGCACGTTCTGTGAGTGCACGCGCACGAGCACGGGTTCGTCGTCGGCCCACTCGCCCTTGAGGAGGGCAAGGTGCACGTCGCCGGTAAGGGTTTCCTGGTAGGCCACCACTCGGAACGCACCAAACGAGGTATCGAGCTGCACCTCGGCCTCCCGCTCGATGAGCCGCTCGTTCTGCATCCGATGGGCAATCAGGTCCTGGATCGTAATGAGGGGCATGTCCAGGGCCTGCGCACGCTCCTGGAGTTGCGGGACGCGGGCCATGCTCCCATCCTCGTTCATGATTTCGACGAGGGCCCCGGCCGGCTCAAACCCCGCGAGTCGCGCCAGGTCGACGGCCGCTTCGGTATGGCCGGCCCGGCGCAGTACACCCCCGGTGCGGGCACGGAGGGGAAAGACGTGCCCCGGCCGCGCAAAATCGTAGGAGGAGGCGTCCGGGTCGGCCAGGGCGCGGATGGTCTTTGCCCGATCGTCCGCAGAGATGCCCGTGCTCGTGCCCTGCCTGTAGTCGACGGAGACGGTGAAGGGGGTGTTGTAGAGCGAGGAGTTGGATTCGACCATCAGATCGAGGTCGAGGTCGTCGGCCCGCTCGGGCGTGATGGCCGTACAGAGCAGGCCGCGCCCTTCCTTCGTCATAAAGTTGACGAGGTCGGCCGTCATCGCCTCCGCGGCCCCGATGAAGTCCCCCTCGTTCTCGCGGTCCTCGTCGTCCACGACAATGGCGAGTCCCCCGGACCGAATGGCGGACAGGGCGTCTTCGATCGAGTCGAAGGCCTCCCCCGAAGAGGGGGTCGAGGTGCTCGTCGAGTTGCTCATGGCGGTGGAAGCGGAACTGCTCGCAACGTCCAATCTCGGAAGGGAAGCAAGAAGAAAACCGCTACTCTTCGTCGTTGGCGAGGCGTGCGATGGAGTCCTTATCGAAGCGAAGCCGCGTGCCCTTGCTGTCGACCTGAGCCAGAACGCTCTCCTCGTCGATCCTCTGGATGGTGCCGTGCACCCCGCCCACGGTCACAATCTTGTCGCCCTGTTCCAGGTTGTCCACCATCTCCTGATGTTCTTCTTCGCGCTTCTGCTGCGGACGGTAAATGAAGAAGTAGAAGACCCCGATGATGAGCACAAGAGGAAACAAGAGGCCAACGAACCCTCCTCCGCCGCTGCCAGATTGACCGACGAGAAGGATCGGATCGAGGACCGATAGAAGCGAGGGGAGCATGGTGGGTGATAGTCAGAAAGTCAAAATTCACAGGTGGAGGGAGCGACGAACCCCCGACCGACGGGGCAACTCGCTCCCCACTCACTAAACGCGGAGGGGGGCGGTCGGTTCGAGCGGGCGTCGATCCAGAAGCGACCGTGACGGGTCCGGACCCTGTTTGGTGGGTGGATGCGGAGCCCAAGCACAGTGGACGAAGCGCCAAGTGGTGCCCGAGCGGGCCCAGCGCACATGCCCCAGGCGTTCGCGTGCGGGGCCGAGGGAGCGTAGAAATCGTTGTGTAGGAGGGTCCGCGAAGTAGAGCTGGGCAAAAGAAAAAGGGCAAGCGGCCCGCAGCGCGCCGCTGCGACCTCCTACCGCTGCTGCCTTCCGGCCCTGACGGGGTTCAGAGGGAGCTGGCCGTGCGGGACTTGCCCTTGTTCGGTGCGGGGAATCCCCGCGAAATGTCGGGACACATGTGACGGCACGAGACCTTGACGGTTCCGCTCGTGGAGGACCGTGCACCTGAAGATGCCGTCAAGCCAGGAGCGTCGAGCGGCCTCCTGGTCCCGAGCCGAACAATGTTGGGCCCCGTTTGGGCGCCCGCTCGCAGCATCGACCTGAGCCGATAGAGCTACGACGCAGCGCCCCGGAGGCGTGGACGGAGAGGGCCCTGCTCTGAAGAAAAAATTGGGTGGCATTTCAAGTCTGTGAGTTGGAATCTCAGAACTGTGCCCCCCGCGGGAAGACGGCCGACGGCGGACACCCCGGGAGTACTCGGTCACTCCGTTCCCAGCGCCGCAGACGGCCGTTTCTCGGCGTTCATCGGCGGTCTGCCGTCCGCCGTCCGCGGTCGTCACACGTCGAGGCAGCGTTTCCTCAGTCAACTCACAGCATTGAAGTGCGACCAAAAATTGCAGAAGGGAACATGTGAATAAGGCTGTGTTTTCCCCCGAAACAATAAATCTTATCGCGTCGGGGTGGGCTTCGCTCGTCTGGTCCGAGAGTGGGCGCCGCGGTCGTGAGGATTGACGAAAGAGCGGTGCTCCCGCTCTTCCATCCCTCCTCGCCCGTGCATTTCGGACCTCCGTCCTACGATCAGAGGCAGCTGAGCCTCCGTCGTTCGGCACGGCGATCAACATACGGGTGCCCTGTCGGTGCGACCGGCCTGGTAGAGCGCGCATGGTTTTTGCCCGAGTGAAAGCACGCATGGTTTTTGCACGGGTGTATGTTCCGTGCGCGAGGAAGCTCGTGGGCCGCGGCCTCGCGGTCGGCTTCACTGGCCCGGAATCCGGGGAAGGCGCCCACAACTCTTTGGAAATGAGCTGACTTTGCTCATCACTTGCATTTGATTGATGCATGTACGTCGAGCTGTCATTTGGACGCTTCGGGGCGTGGCATTGAGCGCCGTAGTTGCCATCCTGCTCGCAGCAGGGGGGACCGGGGCGCTTGCGGTCCCGCGGTTCGAAATGGAGGAGGCGAAAAGAATGGGTGAGCCGCGAAGTGCACCCGACAGTTTTCGGGTGCAACTCTACGCCACGACGGAGCGCGAGGCCGCCGAATCGTTCCGGGCGAAGGTCCGCCGGTGGTGGGTGGGAGAGCAGGTCCCGAGCGGTGTGTTTGAAGACAATCCGTCGCTGACCATCGAGCACGCCGATCCCTACTATCGTGTCCACGCCGGCGCCTTTTCCGAGCGGGGTCAGGCCGGCCGAGCCCAATCGTTTCTCAGCCAGCAGTATCCCGATGCCTTTGTCACCCGTGTCGAAGCGGGCCAAGGCGCGGAGAGCTCCGGCAATCAGTCCACAGAACAGGGACAGCCCGCAGAACAGGGGAATCCGGAGAGGAACCCCCGGGCCTCCCAGCGCGGTCGAATAGAGTCGGACCGCTGGGATTCGTCAAATGACGCGGGCCCGGCCCCGCCGGCGGCCTGGAACCGCATTCGGAAGGCAACCCGGCTGGTAGACCGGTCAAGCCGGGACACGGTCTACACGCAGGCGAGCCTCGCAGAGCTGTTCGAGGTCGGGTGCGCGCCGCCCGTCCCTGAGCAGGCGCGGGCCAATGCTCTTGCCAGGGAATCGTCGCACTTCAGCCAAAATCTCGGTCTGGAGTTCGAGGCGCGGTACGGCCAGCGAACGAGTGCGATCGCCGACGAGACTGCAGGAAGCCTCTCGGGGACCTACGTGGGGCTGGAGTGGGACCTCTTGAGTCAGGGCCTGATCGGGAACCGACGGCGCAGCGATCTCCTCGGGGCGCGCGGGAGAGCCGAGCAGTTGACCGGGAAACTGGCTCAAATCCAGCGCACAGAGACGTGTCGGGCGCGACGGATTCAGGAGCGTCTCCGCGGAATGGTGCCTCGGCTGTTGGAGACCAAGATTGAGCTTGCCGAGTTCCGGCAGCGGCTCCTTCGCCGGGCATACCTGGAGGGAGGAGCGCTGCTGAACACGTTCCTGAAGGCGAAAGAAAATGTAAGCGAGGCAGAACGGCGACTCAAGACGCTCCGAGAAAAGGTCCACGCCGAGAACGAGCCCGCTCCGTTGGACGCGTTTCCGCCCCTCCTGAACTTCGACTTCCAGGCGCTCGCACAGGCCAACCGAGGGGACTCTCTTCGCCGCGAGCTGGGAGAGGTGGAGCGCCGGATAGTCGCGCTGGAGGAGGAGACCACGTTCGACACGCGGCTGAGCGTCTTCAGCCGGTACACCACGACCCGAACCTTCGGCAACCGAGACCTCGAATTTGGCGTGCGCTTCAGCCAGCCGTTGTCCGGGGTGCTCTTTGGAAGTGATCGGCACGCAGAGGGGACGCGGGCCGAATTGCGACGGCGGGAACAGAAACTGGCACTATCGGAGCGGCGGGCAAACCTCCGGTCAGTCCGCCGACGGTTCGAAGAAAATCAAGCACGAGCGGTCCGAGCACACTACCGGGTTGCAAGCCGGCGAGAGCGGGTCCGGCGACGACTCAGCCAACAGGACATCCGAGGAAACGCACAACTTATCGAAGGCCTTCAGGACGCCGAAAACATGATCGGGGCTGTGGTCGAGAAGGCGCTGGCATACGGGGAAGTGTACGAGGGTGTGGCTCGGGCCTTCAGTGCCGCCCGCGAGCCGTTCGATCCGGTCTACCTAGACACACGATCCATGACAAATTACGAAAAGCGGGCCCGGACCGGTCAGCGGGCTCTGTACATCTGGTCGGAAGAATTTCAACGGCGAAGCAACGCCTTCATCATTGAACTGGCCCGGGCCCGGAAGATTGAGCGACTGATCGTGAGCGCCGGGCAAAACACCCCCATGGAGAAGGTCCGGGCCCTGCAGGCCAAGGCGCGAAAGAATGACATTGCGACCGAACTGCTTCTGGCCTCGAATCACTGGGTGCGTCCCGGGGGCGTGGACCGGGCGCAGACGCGAATTGGAAACCTGGATCTTGAGGAGAGTGCCCTGCATCTCGACGTGGAGCCGCACATGTACGACGACTTCGACCAGAAGAAGGACGAATACCTCCAACGATACCTGGAGGTTCTCCACGGGGCCCGTCGCACCGTCGGCGACAGCACGGAGCTGGTGGTCTCCGTGCCCCTCTTCTGGCCGGACCGCATCTACCAGGAGATCGTGAAAATCGTGGATCGGGTTCACTTCATGGCCTACGGCGAGAAAAACATCCGCCAGCGGGCGAACCAGACCCTTGAGGTGGCCCGCCACTTCTCCCCTGAGCAGCGAGTGGTGGCTGTGCGTCCCGAAGATTTTGCCGATCCCTTGGCCCTCGATCAAGCCATCTCGACGCTTCAGGAAGTCGCGAAGACCGATCGGTTTGCCCTTCACGATCTCAAGAGCTTCCTCCAATTCATCGAAGACGAACCATGAGGCTTCGAAATCAAGACTCGGGCGAAAGCGTTGTCAGCGAAGCTCCCGAGGGCGAGTCGCCAACCCCGCGACGGACCCGCATTACGACGTGGCTCTACGGGCTCTTCTTGGTGGGCCTCGTCGGCCTGGCCATTTGGTACGCAGTGCACGCCTATTTTCACTACGAGGGGCCGGGCCAGGTTCGAGTGGAGCGTACCGTACTGAGTCCGGAGCGGGATGGACGGATTCAGAAGATATACCCGGCCGAGGGGGAAGCCGTCCTCCGCGGCGATTCGTTGATGCTGGTGGCGCCGGGCCAGCCCTGCGAGCCTACCCAGGACAGGCTCGTGGTGCAAGATCAACGAGAGAACCGCCAACGAGCCGAGCTCTTGGGTCGGCGCATTCAAGATCTTCAGCAGGAACTCAACCGGAAGCAGCAGGAGCTCGATCGATTGCGGGAGCGAAAGGCCCTGGAGCTCGGCACCACAACCCCGCGCCGCAGCGACCTGGAGGACGAGATCTACCGCATCAGGGACAAGATTGGCCGCCTGCAGATTCAGCGGAAACAAGCACGGGAGAACACGAATCGTCCAATAGGTCGGTCCACGGATCCGGAGTGTAAGCCCTTCGTCGTATCGGCCCCACACAGCGGACGGGTGGTCCGTGTCCACAAGCAGGAGTTCTCCTTCGTCGATTCCGGCACTCCGGTCTTGAGTCTCGCTCGCCCATCGCCCTCGGCGACTGTATTCGCGTATCTCGACAACGACCTCACCGGGTACGTCCAGCGAGACGATACGGTTCGGGTGTTCTTGCCCGATGGGTCGGCGACCCGTGGAGTAGTTCGAGAGACATACTCTACGGCCCAGGACTTCGCTCAGGTAAAGTACGACGTCTACAAGCCACACGCAACGCAATTGGTAGCCGAGCTTGCACCCACAAATCAGGGCGTGAAAGAACAGTGGCAGAAGCTGGATCGGACGGAGGTACAGGTGAAGGGCGAAATCGATCGCTGATATCGGCGAATGTTGGGGGGCGCGGGGGCCGGTAGGGCCGGCCTCTGAGCATGGCTATCAGGCCTCTTTTCAACCACCGCGACGTCAGAGGAAAAGGCCAGCCCTCGCCGAACAGCGACGGTGCGAGGGACAAGGCGGATCCGTCCCCGGCTGAGCGGGAGTGCCCATTTCGCCAGTGACGTGTGCAGGGGCGCCTGAGGCTGGGCGCTTTTTCGAGCTTACCCGCCGCGGAACGGGTCCTCCCAATGTCCAAAATCGGTCCCTCCACCTCCACCAAGCATGCCCGCACCCGTGCCACTCGGCTGGTGAAGAAACTGCAGGTCGGTAGTCATGGAATAATTGAGAGCCTATGGGTTTTCCGAAAGGGCACACCCGAAATGAACAAAAGGATGATCAATTCCTACATGAAGGGGCCCGAGATGCGTTACGCGCGCACGAGTTTGCACGATGCCTTACAGCAATTTCTTCGCAGTCCTACCACTTTTAGGAAATGCGTTCCCGCTTTACGGAGAAAAGCGCAGCTCCGTCGGGCCTCCTCAACCTTGAGACCGCGGTGAGATCATGGGCGATTTGGTTCACGGTGCCGGAGACGATTCAGGTCAGGGGGAGGGACAGCGCCCCTCGATTGAGGCTCTCCTGGCCGCCTTCCGAGAGGCCTCCAGGCACCGGGGCCGCAAGGCGAGCAGGAAAGACTCGGAAGAGCCGGAACCGTCCAGTCGATCCCGGCCCGAACCGGAAAGAGACGACCCCGAGTCGAGACTTGAGCCTGAATCCGAGGCAGAACCTGGGACGAAGCCCGGGACGGCGGGGTCCCCCGTGGAGATGATTGAAGAGACGATGGCCGCTTTTCGCAAGGCAGAGCGCCAAGCCGAGGGTCCTAACGCAGGGGAGCGCCAGGCCGAAAAGCAGGCCCGGACGGAAAAGCAGGCCCCGACAGAGGGACAGCCCCGGACGGAGGCGGCGCGCCGCCGAGGCTGGACGGAGCCCCCGGAGGAGACATCTTCCTCTGAGGAAGAGCTATTTCCTGCGGGGGAGCCATCTTCTGGGGATGAGAAAACAGAGGAAGAGGAGGAGCCCGTCTCGTCCGAAGACTTGGCGCCGGCATTTCGCCGGGCTCTCTCCGAGAGGGAAGGTCCGGAGCCGAGCGGTCCCGAGGAAGGAGGCCCTGAGGGAGAAGGCCCTCCCTCCTCCGGGGCGTCCGGCTCCGAGGAGCGGCAAGCCTCTGTGCGTCCGTCTCGGGAAGGGGCGGAGACGCCGGGGGAGGCCCCGGCCCCCTCGCCGGAGAAGTCAGAGAGGGCGTTTCTCTGGGTGACCGACCAGGCGGCCGGGCAGCGGCCCGACGGCCCATCGGTGCCGGTCGGGGAGCTTTCGGGGCCGCGGGCCCTGGAGGCGGAGGCGTTTTTGCTGAAGGGTGGGGGCGAGGGGCCCTACCGGCGGCTCAGGCGCATCCGGGGCCATCCGGACATGAACGTGTATCTGAAACCCGTTTTTTGGAGGCGGGCGCCGGGGCAGCAGTCGCCGGTGGCCCCCCACGTCGACGGGACGTGGACGGAGGGGGACCGGGAGGCCTCTGGTGCGCTACGGGAGAAGGCCGCTGCGATCAACCAGCGGATCAGCACTCTGATGGAGACGGGAGGGGTAGAGGAGGGAGGTGTGGAGCTCCGGCTACTTCGCTTTATTGCAACGCGGGCTCAGGAGTTTGTGCCGCGCCGCACCGAAGAGAACAGCGCCGAGTTCGTGTACCCGATGCTGAGCCCTCTGCTCGACCAGGAGTCCCAACGTGGAAGAGGAGAGC
>CAZRPQ010000004.1:18914-23417 GCA_964601725.1 uncultured Salinivenus sp.
GAAGAGGAGAGCTGGCCCAAATCCTCTCGATGACCGCCCGTCGTATTCGAAAAGAACGGTGACCTTGGGAATGATCGATCGAGCCCCCCGCTCAGCTTGGTTACTGCACGCGCTAGGCCGGTCGAGGCTGCGGGCACCCGATAGGCTACCTGAGAGAAGGTCTTCGTCTGCCGGCCCGCCGGAGCTCTTTACCCAGCTTTCCTCCCGGTCGATCTCAATGCCGATCTCGGGGCTCCTCCCGGACCGGTGGACCTCGGGCTTTTCGGAACAGAGGCGGTCCTTGAGCCCACGGCCCTCGACCAGCGCCTCCGCCTGATTGGGGGCCTCCTCCAGACTGTTTCCAAAAGCTTATTCCATCCTGCAGACGCCCATGGGGCCTGACCCGCCACCGATCCCTCGCCGACTCGATATAATGTCGGGATCCGGACGATATTTTTGGGGTCCAGGTGGGCTTTTGAATAGCAGTGCCGGAAAGACCGTTGTGGTCACGGATCGAACTGCCGATTCGAGAGGTCCGATCGGCACGGAAGCACGGTAGGCTCGATCTTTGCACTCATTTTTTCGATGCGGAAAGAGGGGGGTAATCTACCAGTCCTGGGCCGACTGGCCATCGAACCACCCGGGTATCTTCATCCAAGAACCATGGACGATCCTTTTTACGATGCTGGCGACGATTCGGAGCAGGGGGGAGGCCTGCGCTCCTCGATCGAGGCTCTCCTTGCCAACTTCCGAGAAACCTCCGGCCACCAGGACCCCCAGGCGAGCGGGAAGGACTCCGAGGAGCCGGGACCGTCCGATCGATCCCAGCCCGAACCGGAAGGAGACAGCCCCGAAGAGTGGATGCCCGAAGAAAAAACATCCGAGCCGGGGTCTGAGCCGGGGGCTGAGACGACGCCTGTGACGGAGCCCGGGCCGGAATCTGAGCCGAAGTCCAGGACGGCGGGGTCCCCCGTGGAGATGATTGAAGAGACGATGGCCGCTTTTCGCAAGGCAGAGCGCCAGGCCGAGGGCCCTGACGCAGGGGAGCGCCGGGCCGAAGAGCAGGCCCGGACGGAGAAGCAGAGCCAAACGGAGGCGGTGCGCCGCCGAGGCCGCGCGGAGCGTCCAGAAGAGACATCTTCTTCTGAGGAGGACTCTGAGAGGGAGCCGGTTCCCGCGGATGGGCCGTCCCCTGAGGAGGAGCCGTCTTTTGAAGTCTCTCCTCCCGAGGAGGATTCGTCTGGGGACGAGTCGTCTGGAGGGGAGCCAGGCGGTGGCGAAGCGCCGGGCGGGACGGCTGAGGGAGAAGAGGAGGATGAGGAAATGGAGGAAGCGGAGGAGACCATCTCGTCCGAAGACCTGGCGCCGGCGTTTCGTCGAGCCCTCTCTGAGAGGGAAGATCCGGAGCCGAGCGGCCTCGAGGAAGGGGGACCCGGAGGGGATAGCCAACCTCCATCCGAGCCCGAGGTGCGGCAGACCTCCGTGCGCCCGTCACAGGGAGGGTCGGAGGCGTCGAGGGAGGCGCTGGCCCCCTCGCCGAGCGGTCCAGAGGCGTCGTTTCTCTGGGTGACCGACCGGGCGGAGGGGCGGCCAAAGGAGGCCTCGGTCCCTGTGGGCGAGCTTTCGGCGCCGCGAGCCCTGAAGGCAGATGCGCTTTTGCTAGAGGGGGGAGGGGAGGCGCCCTCCCGGGTGCTCAGGCGCATCCGGGGCCATCCGGACGCGCAGGTCTACTTGAAGCCGGTTTTTTGGAGGCGGGCGCCGGGGCAAGAGTCGCCGGTGACCCACCACGTGGACGGAACGTGGGAGAGGGGAGGACGGGAGGCCCTCCGAGCGCTCCGAGAGCAGGCCGTCGCAATCAACGACCGGATTGGCACCTTAATGGAGATGGGCGGAGGCGGCAAAGAGGGCATGGAGCTCCGTATACTACGGTTCATGGCCACTCGCAATCACGAATTTGCCCCGCAACGGACCGCAGAAAACAGCGACGGCTTCGTGTATCCCAAGCTCACGCCTCTGCTCGAACGAGAACCCGAGAGCGGAGGGGGGGAGCTGTCTCAGATCCTTTCGATGCTGGACGAGCGGCGTTTGCTGACCGGCGAGTTCGTCATGCGCCAGCATGCCTGCCGGAACTGTGGGTGTGCGTTTCTGAACTTTGAGGAAATGTGTCCCCATTGTGGAGCGACCGAGCTCGACACCGACGACCTGGTCCACCACTTTCGGTGCGCGTTCACGGGGGCGCTGAGTGAGTACAAGAAAGAAGAGGGCGAGCTGGTGTGTCCAAAGTGTGACCGACGCCTCAAACAGATTGGGGTCGACTACGACAAGCCCAGCGTCGTGCACACGTGTCGGCGGTGCCACGAGGAGTTCCAGGATCCCAATGTACAAACGACCTGCTACCAGTGCGAACACACCAATCCCCCAGAGAAACAGGTCGAGCGACAGGTTAAGAAGTACGAGGTGACGGCCCTTGGGAAAGAGACGGCGATCTACGGCCTGAGTGACTCGCTTCTGTCGATCCTCGAGCGGGAGAGCCGAGTGCTGGACTATGCAACCTTCCAGCTCATCGTCGAGTCGGAGGCGGCGCGGATCGAGCGGTATCAGCGCTCCACGAGCTCCCTGCTGTTGGTGCGGGTGACGGAGCTGAAGCAACTCCGAATGGAACTGGGCGAGCGGAGCCAGGAGGTCATCGAGGAGATTGCAACAGCCTTTGACAACACGCTTCGTTCTTCGGATTACCTCTCGGCCCGGGACGAGTCGCTTTATCTGTTTCTGCTGACAGAGACCGACGAGGAGGGGGCGCGGCGGGCCGGCGAGCGTCTCGAAGGGAATATCGAGGGCGTTCTCAGCCAGAACCTCGCTCATCCCCCAGAGCTGGACATTGCGGTGCAGCCGCTCCGACCAGGCATCGATCTGGACGGTCTCGCCGAGCGGTTTCTCGCATCCTCCCCATCCCGCGACTCCGACGCCGTAAACAGGCGCTGATCGGGATGCAGACGACGTTCCTGCTCTCTTCGACCCCGGAGTAGCTGCGGCGATGGCCTCTTGTGCACAGCTCAAAGAGGCGATGAGGGAGAGAACGGGGGTACCAGCTAAAAAACAATCCGTTACGTGCGATCGGTCTTCCCAAGAGAAGCGCACGCTGGTGTGGTCTCGCGCCGTCTTCACCCCATCTCTGCTTAATTTCCGCCAATGCTGCACGCCCTCGATTCGTTTCTCAGCTTTTTTTGGGAAATGAGTGCATGGGAGTTTCTCGTGTACTTCTGGCCCTTCTTTGTAATCGACTTCGTTCGATATACCGTCTTAAACGGCATCGGGCTCCTCCGCTACTTTTATAAGTGGCGACTTCGAGAAGGAGAGAATGGCTCCCGCAAAGAAGCGCGCCGTGAGTTATACAGTGAGTATCCACTGGTGACAGTGATCATTCCGGGCAAGGACGAAGGACCGAATCTAGGGCCCCTCATTGACTCGCTCCATCAGCAGACGTACGGGAACCTCGAAATCATCGTCATTGACGATGGATCCGAGGATCGGACCCCAGAGATTGGGCGTCGGATGAAACGGCAAGGGCGGATCGACCGGTTCGTCCGACAGCGGGTGCGTGGGGGGAAAGGAAGTGCCGCAAACACAGGACTGCGGTGTGCAGACGGAAAATTTACGGTCCACGTCGACGCGGACTCCTATCTCCGCGACGACGCCATCGAGAAGTCGCTTCTCCCATTTTACGAAGAGGAGCACGTTGGGGTGGTTGGGGGCGACGTTCGTGCGGCGAACGCGTCGGAAAACCTCACGACCCGAGCACAGGCCTTCGAGTATCTGCAAATGATTACGCTGGGGCGGACGGCGAGTACCGAGTACGGCATTCTCCGGATCGTCTCGGGAGCCTTCGGTACCTTTCGAACCGATACGCTCCGGCGCCTCGGCGGATGGGACGTGGGCCCCGGGACGGATGCGGATATCACCCTCAAGCTCCGGAAGCTTGGGCTGAAGATTATCCACGCCCCCGATTCGGTCTGCTACACGAATCTGCCGACGGATCTGAGCTCGCTGACAAAACAGCGCTATCGCTGGAGTCGGTCCCTCGTCCGCTTCCGGCTACGGAAGCATAGAAATTTACTGGACCCGACGGGTCCGTTTAGATGGTCGGACCTAATTGCGGAAGTTTCTATTGTTTTCTTTAATGTGATCCTAGACACAAAATGGATCGTGTACATCATACAGATGATAATTATGAATGTAAGTTTACTGCCGTTTTTACTTTTTTCTGCTTACTTATTGTATGCTGTAAATAATGCGATAAACTATTTGCTAGTAAAGTCTATATTGGCAATCAGCGGAACGAAAGAACCCCACCATGGAGTGGGGCTTATGGTTCCCCTCATGCCCTTGTACATCGGATTCTACCAGCGCAGCGTTCGCTCCTTTGGCTACCTTATGGAGGGGCTCCATAAAGCCAGCTACTTGGATCCGTGGAATCCGTGGAAGGTGAGCAAGGAAGCCCTCAAAGAGGGGGTATAACCGAAAAGG
>CAZRPQ010000005.1:0-21429 GCA_964601725.1 uncultured Salinivenus sp.
GCTCGGAATGACGATTTTTAAAGTTGTTTTGCTGATCTACTTAGTGCTGGAGGGTGGGCCGCTCTGGCGCCACGAGCAGTTTACCGAAACGGAGCGCGACATGGGGCGGCTCTACTTCCACCGTGGGGCAAAGCCATCCTCGAACCTCACCGTGAACGTGGCGGCGGCGAGCGCCGTGGGCGGGAGCACGGTCGTGTACACCGGCGTCTCCTTCCGTCCCCCCGACCGAGTGATGCAGCGCTGGCGCGAGGAGTTTGGGCTCGATTTTCTGACGGGCGAGTTCGTAGAGGGCACGCTGGACGGGATCGAGGAGGACCTCAACGTCCACGCCCTTCCGCGCGACTGGGACAATGACAACAATCGGCTTTTCAAAGAGGCCTGCGACGACTTGGGCATTCCCGCGAAGCGCCTCCGCCTCAACCTCGACGGCTGCGAGGAGCTGGGCTTCTGCAACCTCGGGTGCCGGGTGGGGGCGAAGCAGGGGACGATGGAGGTGCAATTGCCGCGGGCGGCAGAGCGCGGCGTGCGGATCGTCCACAACGCGTGGGTCGACCGCATTACGTGCGACACGGTGCACTTCACGGTGCAGGAGGCGCCCCCGCGCACCGCGCCGAACGTGGTCCCGGAGGGCGCGCACCGCGTCACCGCCGACACGATCGTCGTGGCCGCCGGGGCGCTGAACACGCCCGCGCTCCTGCGCCGATCAGAGGAGGGGCTTGGCTGGCAGAACCCGAATCTGGGCCGCTTCCTCACGCTCCACCCCACCTACAACGTCAACGCGATCTACCCGGAAGAAATCACCAATTATCGCGGCTTTCCGAAGACGTGGTACGTCGACGCGTTCTCGGAGGTCGAGGGCTATTACCTGGAAACCTCGTTCTACTACCCGGGCGTGACGGCCAAAAACCTCCCCAGCTTCGGGGCCGAGCACGAGCGGTTCATGCGCCGCTACGACCAGATGATGTCGATCCTCCTCCTGGCCGACGATCCGGCGCGGGCCGACAACCGAATCACGACGGACCGGTCGGGGGATCCGGTGATCGACTACACGGTGCCCGACCCCGTGCGCTCGGCCCTGGCGAAGGGGCTCCGCCGCAGCGCCCGCCTCTTCATGGCCGCGGGCTGCACCGAAATGATGCTTCCGGGGAGCCGCAAAGACGTGCTCACGCCCGACGACGCGGACCGGCTGGACGCGCTCGTCACCCCCGACCCCCTCAACTTCCACCAGAGTCCCCTGTCCAGCGCCCATCCCCAGGGCGGGGCGCGCATGGGGAGCGACCCGGCCACGACGGTCGTTGCGCCGGACGGGCGCCTGCACGGGCTCGATTCTGTCTACGTCGCCGACGCCTCCCTCTTCCCGACCTCCGTGAAGGTGAACCCGTACGAAACCGTGATGCTGCTCGCAACGCACGTGGGCGAACAGGTCGCGGAACGAGCGTAAAGGCGTGGAGGCCTGTCTTTTTCCTGGATGGGCGGGGCGTCGTTCGTTGCGTCGGGCATGAATGACGGCTCCTCACTCTGGAAAACTGGACCCTGTCGGTATGCCCCCGCAGCGCGCTCGTCTCCTCGGTGGTCCGTTCCGTCGGTGGGAACCCGAGACGTGTGCGGGGGCATGGCGGAGCCCGTGTCGAATGAGCGTGGATGCGTAAAGGAGGGACGGGCGATCTCCGTTCAGTCGGAGGTCGATCCGGGCACGCAGGGTCCGGAGTGCTTGCTTCGACGAGGATTCCCGCGCCGTGCGCTCTGTGGAACGGTCCTGCTGTAACGTGGGCATGAGCTTGCCCTCTGATTGGGGAGTGCTCCGTGGAAGCAGCGGTTGTACCACGTTCCCCGTTGGGGGAGGGAGAAGTTTCCCTGGAATACGGAGGGTAACAGTGAAGAAGGAGAGGGCCCGACCGTGATTTTTAGACAAACGTGTAGGGGAAAATCCTAGAGAGGGGTGGGGAAATTTCTTTCCTTCAAAAAAGAGGGGGCCACCTACGCCGCACAGCCCCCACGACATCGATCCGGAGCTCGCTTGGCAACGAGAGGGCCTCTCTGGAGCCCCGAGGGGGGGCGCCACTGCCGTTGTGCTCACGGGGACATTCGCCGTACATTCGCCTTCAAAGGGCACAGGTCGTGATCCCCGCCTCGACCTGTACGGAGTACGTCGGTCGAGGCTCTCTTGGGCGCCGTCCTGTTCCTCCGTGGGAGAAGACATCACATCGATGTGGTGAGCGCCCCTCCTAAGGCCTCAGTGCGTCGCCCGTACTTTTCATGAACGGAGGAACATAACGCACGGCAGGCCGAGGCATTTTTGTCCCTGCACTCGATGAATCGGCGGAATCCGGGGGGCACCGGACCCGTGGCGACTCCTCTCCGTGGGGGGGGCCGGAAGACACGGCCATCCACATTGGCGTTCTGCTCGAATTGGTTTCGCTTCTCATGAGTGACCCGGCTGTTTCTGCGCAGTCGCATACAGACGCGTCCTCCGCTCCCCAGGAGCCGCCGTGGCGGGCCGACCCGGCACAGGTGCTCGACGCCCTTGAGAGCCGCCCTGAGGGGCTCGGTCCGGAGGAGGCGCAGCGGCGGTTCGACGAGGAAGGGCCAAACCAGCTGCGGGAGGTGGACCGGCGGAGCGTCTGGACCATTCTGGGCGAGCAGTTCCGGAGCCTGGTGGTCCTGCTCCTCGTGGTGGCGATGGGCGTGTCCGTCGCCTTCGGGCAGGTCGTCGAAGGCCTCGCCATCGCCGCCGTCCTTGCCATCAATGCGGCCATCGGCTTTTTCACCGAGTGGCGGGCCGTGCGGTCGATGGAGGCGCTCCAGAAGATCGGGGAGGTGACGACCCGCGTCCGACGGGGCGGCCGGGAAGAGGTCCTTCCGGCGGAGGAGCTCGTGCCGGGGGACGTCATCTGTCTTCAGAGCGGCGACGTCATCCCCGCCGACCTTCGCCTGCTCGACGCCGATCGGCTGGAGGTCGACGAGTCGGCCCTCACTGGCGAGTCGGTCCCCGTCGCCAAAGACTCGGCCCCGGTGTCCCCCGACACGCCGCTCGCCGAACGCACCTGCATGGCCTACAAAGGGACGGCCGTGACGGAGGGGCGCGGGACGGGCCTCGTGGTGTCGACGGGCATGGACACCGAGCTTGGGGCCATCTCTGAAATGGTGGAGACCGCGGAGGGGGGCGATACGCCTCTGGAGCAGAAGCTGGACCGGCTGGGGCGGCGGCTCGTCTGGCTCACCGTGGGCATCGCCGCGGCGGTGGCCACGGCGGGACTGATGGCCGGACGGGACCTCCTTTTGATGATCGAAACGGGCATCGCCCTGGCCGTGGCGGCCATCCCGGAAGGATTGCCCATCGTAGCCACCGTCGCCCTGGCCCACGGCATGTGGATCATGCTCCGCCGCAACGCCTACGTCCGCCGCCTCTCGGCCGTCGAGACGCTCGGGGCGACCACCCTCATCTGCACTGACAAAACGGGCACCCTCACCGAAAACCGAATGTCGGCGCGGCGCCTCGTGCTGGCCGGCCGCACGGTGGAGCTCCCGTCGGATCCCCTCCCCGATGCGGCCGCCCCGACGGACGACACAGACCCGCGGCTCGGCCCGCTCCTCGACGTTGGCGTGCTCTGCAACGGCGCCACCTACGACGCGGACGCCCCCGAGGAGAGCGTGGGCGATCCCCTGGAGCTCGCCCTCCTGCGGATGGGGGCCGAGACGGGCCGGTCCCGGTCGGCGCTCCTGGAAGATCGGCCCCTGGTCCGGGAGGTCGCCTTCGACCGGGAGAGCAAAATGATGGCGACCTACCACGAGACGGAGGCGGGGCTCCTGGTGGCCGTCAAGGGCGCCCCCGAGGCCGTCCTCGACGTGTGCACGCAGGTGGCCACGCCCAGCGGGGCCGATGCGCTGAGCGAAGAGGAGCGTGAGCGGTGGATCGAGCAGAGCCACGAGCTTGCCGCCGAGGGGCTCCGCGTGCTCGCCCTCGCCCGCAAGACCGTGGACACCGAGGACGCTCGGCCGTACGAACAACTCGAACTGCTCGGCCTGGTGGCCCTCCAGGACCCGCCCCGCAGCGACGTGCGGCCGGTGATCGAGCGTTGCCAGGAGGCCGGCATTCGGGTGGTCATGGTGACGGGCGATCATCCGGAGACGGCCCGCACCATCGCCCGGGCCGTGGGACTGCAGATGGACGACCACGCGGTGGTGCAGGGCGGGGACTTTCCCGCGATTGAGACGCTGGACGGCCCGGCCCAGGAGCGCTTGATGGAGGCGTCGGTCTTCGCCCGCGTGACCCCCAAGCAGAAGCTCGACCTGATCGACCTGTACCAGGCGTCGGGGCAGGTCGTGGCCATGACCGGCGACGGGGTGAACGACGGCCCGGCCCTCCGCAGCGCCGACATTGGGGTGGCCATGGGCCGGCGCGGGACGGACGTGGCGCGCGAGGCCGCCGACATGGTGCTCCGGGACGACGCGTTCTCCTCCATCGTCGCGGCGGTCCACCAGGGCCGCATCATCTTCGACAACATCCGCAAGTTCGTCGTCTACCTGCTCTCCGGCAACGTCGGAGAGATTCTGGGCGTCGGCGCGGCGGCGACGGTCGGGCTTCCGCTGCCCCTCCTGCCCCTCCAGATCCTGTACCTGAACGTGCTCAACGATGTCTTTCCCGCCCTGGCACTCGGGGTGGGGCGCGGCACGGAAGGAGCCATGGACCGTCCGCCCCGCGACCCGGAGGAGTCGGTGGTGACGCCCTACCACTGGGGTCTCATCGGCGGCTACGGCGTGGTCATCGCGGTCACTCTCCTTGGCGTCTTCCTCGTCGCCCTCTACGGACTGGGGATGGACGAGCCTCATGCCGTGAGCGTGTCGTTCCTGACCCTGTCGATCAGCCGGCTGCTCCACGTCTTCAACATGCGGCGCCCCGAGAGCGGTCTGTTCGACAATGAGATCACGCGGACCTCCTACGTCTGGGGCGCCCTCGGGCTGTGTCTCGCCCTGCTCCTGCTGGCCGTGTACTGGCCCCCGCTGGCCCACGTCCTCTCGGTGGTCCCGCCGTCCCGACCGCTTTCGGGATGGCTCCTCATCGGCGGGGCGAGCCTCGTGCCCCTCCTCGTCGGACAGGCCTATCTGGGCTGGCAGGACCTGCAGAAATGAGAGGTGCAAGAATGCCCCACATCGAATACGTGGAGTGCCCCACACGGGCATGGGGCGATGCCGTGGAAAGACAGGGGGACGGGTTCCTGAACTTACGGAGTGGACGAGAAAGAGTCCGGACGTTCACGGCTTGCCCCGCCGGGAAAGATCGGATTCTCCGGGCACACGATGGGTTCATTACTCCTTAGCAAAAAAACATCTATTCCTTATGGGACGCGTAGAAGAACAAGTCGCTATTGTCACGGGCGGAGCGAACGGCATCGGCCGGGCCACGGCCGAGCTACTGGCCGAGGAGGGCGCCCGGGTCGCCGTCACCGACGTGGACGTGGAGACGGGCCGGGAGACCGCCGGAGCAATTCGGGGGGCGGGCGGCGCGGCCGCCTTCTTCGAGCACGACGTCGCCTCGGAGGCGGACTGGGAACGGGTCGTCGCCGACGTGCAGGACGCGTTCGGCGTGCCGGACGTGCTCGTGAACAACGCCGGCATCTACCAGATCGAGCCGATCGATGAGATTACAGTCGAGGACTGGCGCCAACTCATGGACGTGAACGTGACGGGCGTCTTTCTGGGCATGAAGCACTGCACGCCCCTCATGCGCGAGCAGGGCCAGGGGTCGGTCATCAACGTGTCGTCGGTGGCCGGGCTCGTGGGCGTGTCCGGGCACGCCTGCTACGGGGCGAGCAAGGGGGCGGTGCGGACGATGACGAAAGACGCAGCGATCGAGCTGGCCGAGGCGGGCGTACGCGTCAACTCCATTCACCCGGCCTACATCGACACGCAGATGGCCGACTACGGGGCGGAGGCGCAGGGCGCCTCGAAGGAGGAGCTTGAGGCCATGCATCCGATCGGCCACATGGGCGAGCCGGACGACGTGGCCTACGCGGCCCTGTACCTGGCCTCCGAGGAGTCCGCGTTCGTGACGGGCACCGAACTCGTGCTCGACGGCGGCTTTACGGCGCAGTAGGGCCCCTTTTTCCTCCCACCATTTTTTCCACGACTCACAACCTACCCCATGCTCACAATCGACCGCGTGTTGTTCCCGACGGACTTTTCGGAGGGGGCCAGGCAGGCCTTTCCGCAGGCCGCCTTCCTCGCCGATTGGCACGACGCCGAGCTCCACATTCTGAACGTCACGGGCCGCCACCGGCACGACTTCGACGAAGACCGCGAGCGCTTTCCGGTGTCCGCCGGCAGGCTCACGGAATGGCTCCGCGGGCCGGACGCTGCGGAGACGACGGCCGCGGGGCCGGACCTGGAGGCCCTTTCGGTGACGCAGGAGCAAGTCGAATCCTCCGTGCCGGCCGAGGTGATCGTCGACTACGCCGGGGACGAGAACGTGGATCTGGTCGTGATGGGCACCCACGGACGGCGCGGGGTGGACCGGATGCTGTTTGGGAGCGTCACGGAGGAGGTCGTGCGCCAGGCTCCCTGCCCCGTCTTTACCGTGCAGACCGGTGCGGAGGTCGCCCCGGGCGAGGCCGTGCGCCGCGTGCTCGCGCCGGTCGATTTTTCGGAGGCCTCGGAGGCGGCCGTTCACCACGCGAAGGAGATTGCCCTGACCTACGGCGCGGAAATCAACGTGCTGCACGCGGTGGAGGAGCCGCTCTACCCGGCTGCCTACGGCGTAGAGCCGGTCGAATTCCCGACCCTGGACGTCATCGATCAAGTCGAGCAGCAGCTCGGCGATCTGGTCCGGGAGGAGATTGGCTACGAGCACGCCCTCATCGAGGCACAGGTCGGGCATCCGCCGACCGCTATTCTCGAGTACATCGACGAACACGACGTGGACCTCATCGTCATCGCCACCCACGGCCGGACGGGGCTGGAGCGCGTGCTTCTGGGAAGTGTCGCCGAACGGGTGCTCCGTCGCTCCCCAGTTCCGGTGTTTATCGTCAAGCCGGACCGCAAGTCCCTGTTGCCGCCGGATCAGGCGTGAGCCGGACCGCTCCGTCGTGTTCCTGTCGCCTCCCGCCGCATTGACGCTCGCGTCCCGTGGGAGCAGAATCGACCGTTCCGTCTCGGGGGAAGAGAATTGCGTCTCGCCGCCCCGTTCCTCCTCCGTCTCCACAGAAGAGAGGAAGGAGGGCGGTGGCTCGGCCCCTCGGTTCGTTGCGCTTCTTCGGACGGGTCGATAGGTTCGGAACCCCGGTGGCCGCCGCGGGGCAGTATGGGGAGGCGAACCTCGGGCGTATCCGTCACTTTTTCCCTCGACGCTCTTCGTGATCCGATGATTCGCAACATTCTTTTCGCACACGACTTTTCCCCGTCTGCGGAACGCGCCTTCGCCTACGGGGTCGACCTCGTCGAGCGGACCGGGGCCGCCCTTCACGTGGTCTACGTTCAAGAGACCTCCCTCGGCCCGTTTGTGAAAGGGAACCCCTCCCCCCTGCCCGGCGAAGAGCAGCTCCGGCACCGGGTCCGAGAGCGGGTTCGCGACACCCTGGCGTCGTATTCGCTGGGCCTGGACGACGACTCCGTGTCCTGTGAGGCCGAGCGAAGTGGAGCGATCGCCCCCGCCCTCGTCGAGATCGCCGAGGAACGGGGAAGCGACCTCATCGTGATGGGGACGCACGGACGGCGGGGAGTCCGACGCGCGCTGTTTGGCAGCGTGGCGGAGGAGGTGTTGCGGACGGCCCCGTGTCCGCTGTTCACGACGAGGCCCGAGGACGACGACGCAGAGGCGCCAACCCCCGCCGCTGTAGAGCGGATCGTGGTGCCCATCGACTTTTCCGAGTCCTCGCGGGCGGCCCTCCAGTACGCCGCTCGGCTCGCGTCGGTGTACGACACCGCGATGACGCTCGTCCACGCGGTTGAACTCCCGTCGATCCCGACGGTCTACCAGGTCGAATTTTCGGGGCTCTCTCCGGCGGAGATCGAGGAACGGGCACAAGACGTGCTCGAAGACTGGGGCGCCTCCGTGGCGGCAACCCGAGACCCGTCCTATGTCGTGGAGACTGGAGAGGCGGTGCCGACCCTCCTCCAAGTGGCCAGCAATCCAAGCGATCTCGTCGTCATGGCGACCCGAGGGCTCTCGGGGGTGAAACGGACGATGCTCGGAAGCGTGGCTGAGGGGGTGCTTCGGCGGGCTCCAGGACCGGTGATTTCTGCCCGGTCTTTTCCGGAGGGGGATTGACGAACGCCGTGCGGAGCCCCTCGTTTTCGAGAGCTTCGAGGCGATCTGTCGGCTCACGGATCGACGCCCTGCGTTGTTCTGGGATCAAGACCGAGCCGATCGCGAAGCATGGTGTCGAGGCGGTCGTGGGTGTCGTTGTCCCGAATGTTGAAGGCCGGCCGGTCGGTGAGCTGGTTGAGCAGCGCCACGCCTGCGTCGGTGTTGGTCGGGATGCCCGTCACCAGGTCAGGGGCGAGCATGTCAAACGCCGTGTCCACCCCGGGGACGGCATACGGGTCGGAGACGCAGAGGACCGTCATGGCGAGCGCGTCCTGCAATTCCTCGACCGCGATGGAGCCGTTGTAGGGCTCGAGGGGAGAGGCCCCGATTTCGACGACGGCCACGTCGGCCGGGGGGCGGGCCATCTGGGCGAGCAACTGCCGGACGGCCTGCCGGTAGTCCTCCGGGGGCACCGCCGTGGAGGGCAGGCCCACGTCCATGAAGTCGAGTCCCCAGTCCGCCCCGGCATCCTGAATCGAGAGCACGTCGCGGTAGCGCCCGGCCCCGCACACCTTGGCCCCCAGCACATCCAGCCCCATCCGTTTCAGGCGCCGGGTCACGATGCGCGCGGCCGTGGTCTTTCCCGCCGACATCGAGGTGCCGACGAAGAGGACCGTCGGGGTCGTGAAGGGCTGTGGTTCGATGGAGGGGGCGGCGCCCCGCATCGTGACGGTCTCGCCGTTCCGGCAGACGTGTCCGTAGTACTGGAGCTCGAGGGGGCGTTGCACGAGGGTCGACCGCGAGGTGGCCCGGCCAAAGAGGCCGGCCCGCGTCAGGGCGTGCATCACCTGGTCCTTCCCAATCTCGCGCCAGGAGCCGGTGATCTCAAGGGTGGCCTCTCGGGTGCCGAAGGCGCCCACGACGGCGTCCCCCTCGGCCACTGACATGTCACGACCCGTCGGCAGTTCAACGGTGCGGTAGCCGGACGTGTCGGTCACGACCCCTGCCACGTAATCGCCCGTGTGCCACTCGGCAGGCGGACGGGTCTCGATGGTGAAGGATTTGGTGCCGAGGTCGGTAATGCGGGCGACCGAGCCGAAGGTGCAGCGGTCGTAAATCGGGGACGTGGACATAGGCCAGAGAAGAAATCTAATGCAGGGAATGAGCGGCGAAGACGTTACGAGGACTCCGAAGGGACCGAGGGAGCAGCATCGTCCGGCAGGGGCGGCCCGGCGAGAAGGAGGGCGAGCAGAGCACTCCGCTCCACCATTTTGTCGAGGTAGCAAAACTCGTGCTCGGCGTGGGCCCCGTCGCCGACCGCGCCGAGCCCGTCGAGCGTAGGCGCGTGCTGGCTGACCGTGTTGGCGTCGGAGACGCCGCCGGAGCGGCCCTCCTCGAGCGTCACCCCGAGGAGACTCGCGGCGTGCTGGGCCCGGTCCCACAGCGTGCGCGAGGCCGGCGTTGGCTCCATCGGCATGCGGCCGAACGAGCCCTCGATGCCGAGAGCCGTTCCCGGCGTGGTCGATTCGAGATTGCGGAGGGCCCGTTCGACCGTTCGGGCCTGCTCGCGGGTCGCAACGCGAACGTCGACCTCCGCCCGTCCCGTCTTGGCCACCACATTGGGCCGAGTGCCCCCGCCGATTGTACCCACGTTGACCGAAATGCCGGCCTCGGGGTCGTTCAGCTCGTGGAGGCGCTGCACCACGTGGGAGAGCTCCAGGATGGCGCTCGACCCGCCCTCTGGATCGAGCCCGGCGTGGGCACTCTTGCCCTCAATCTGGATGATGAACCGTCCCCCGCCCTTCCGGGCCGTCTTGAGCTTCCCGTCGAGCCCGAGGGCCGGCTCCAGCACAAACGCCCGGTCTGCACACTTCGCGAGTCGCCGGAGATGACGCCGCGACGTGGGGCTGCCCTGCTCCTCGTCGGAATTGATAAAGAGGATGGGGACGACGTCGAGCTCGGCCCCGACGCCCCGCAGTGCCGCGAGGGCAAAGAGCATCTGGACCAGTCCGCCTTTCATGTCGAAGACGCCCGGCCCGCGCACCGCGTTGTCCTCCACCTCGAAGGGCATCTCCTGGAGGGTGCCGAGGGGCCACACCGTGTCGCAGTGGCCGACGAGGAGCTGGACGGGGCGGCCCGTCGGCCGATCGTTTGGGCGGGCAAACAGGTGCCCGCCGGTCTCCTGCGCCGGGCAGTAGATCAACCGATAGCCCAGGGTGCGCAGCAGGCGGGACAGCTTCTCCTGCACCTCCGCCTGCGCCTCGGGCACGTCGGTCGGCGACTCGGCCTGCACCAGTGCCTCCAGGACGGCCAGCATCTGGTCCTGGTGGTGTTGAAGATAGGCATGGACAGCGCGAGCCCGTTCGGACTGGAGAGAAGCCTCCATGGGACTGGTCGGATCGTGGGAGGGCCGAGGCAGCGCTCCGGGGGAGAGGGGCTGCTTACTTTTCGAAGCCAGCCGGGAAGGGGAAGGCATTCGTCTCATCGATGGTTGCGTAGCGGTCGGGGGGGAGGTAGGCCAGAAGCGGGGTGTCTCGAATGACCGCCTCGTCCTCTTTTTCCGACAGCCGGAGGGCCTCCTTTTGGACGTGGACGGCCTGTACCGTGCCAATGAGGAGGCTGTTCTCCCCGAGGTCGTCGACGTGACGTTCGAGCTCGCACTCCAGAAACAGGTACGCATCCTCGAGAAACACCCCGTCCACCTCTTTCGCCTTCAGCGTGGACAGTTCGTCGAGCGTCGGCTTCCGACGCGGTCCTTCAGGCGGCCCCGTGCGCGGCGAGGCCGCCAGGCTGGCCAGCACAACCTGGGACGGCTTGGGGTAGCTCACCGTGTAGACGCCGGTGCGCACGGCGTTTCGGTACGTCTTGTGGCGCGGGGTGCAGACGAACCCGAAGTAGTCCGCCCAGCCCATCGGGGAGGCCATGTGCTTGGGGGCCAGGTCGTACGTCTCCCCGTCCTCGTTGCGGGTGCCGACCACCACGAGGGGCGAGACCATATAGAAGCGTTCCCAGAACGGCGTCTCCGGGTCGAGGGTCAGAATGTCGGAGTCTTTCAGCGATTCCATCGTGGAGCCAGCGTGCAATGAAAGAGGATCGAACGTGTGCGTCCAATGTCGGGGACAATCGATTAAGGTTCTACCTGGCTCGTCCCCGCGCTGATGTGGGGGAAATTTGTACGGACGTGTGGGGGCCGGATGGAAAGCATCGACGCAGGGGAGGGAAGGCCCCGACACGGCTCGGTGCCCTTCGCCTGCGGGCGTCGCCGGGGAAAACGGGGAGACGGAGGCCGGTTAGTCTCACAGTCCCACGTGAAGGCGTTGAGGCGTCCCGGAGGCCGAAAGGTCACATTCTTGCGGCGTGGGACGCCTTCGCTCACCGGTAGATCCTCGGAGTAACGTTTGGGAATTTCTGCACGGATCGGTAATGGGGAAACCGGAAGAGATGGGGCCTGCCCGCGCTGGTCCCAGGATGTGTGGGACGTTTTCCGTTTCGGGGGGAAATCCTCGACGGCTGCCCGGTTGGGACAGGGGCCGTCCTCGGTTGGGGCCGGGTATTTTGGGTCCGAGGCCTCGGGGGCGGAGGCCGAAGGAAGCGTCCAGCGCTTCCAGGCTGGCTTTGGACTCTGGGTCGCAACTCCAGGGGGCCGTTTCCCCTATCCCTCGAGCGACCATGGGTCGCGGTAGCGGGCCGTCACGTACTTCTCGGCCCCGGGATGGTTGGTGACCGTCTCGGCCTCGGCGTCCCATTCGATCGTGCGGCCGGTGCGGTAGGCCACGTTCCCCAGCACGGCGGCGCTGCTGGAGCGGTGCCCCACCTCGATGGTGCTCTTCGGCTTCTCGCGCGACTTGACGGAGTCGAGGAAGTCGCGCCGGTGGGACGGCTCCACCCCGTGGTCATCGACCCGCATCTCGTTGACGTCGGTGCCCGGCTGCGGCTCGATCCGGAAGCCCGACCGGCTCAGGTACATCGTCCCCTTCGTGCCGTAGAAGATGATGCCGTTGCCGTGGTCGTCGACCCCGCGGTTGTTGACGATGCGGTTCTCGTAGACGCACGTGAAGCCGGGGTACTCGTAGGTCGTCTGGAGGGTATCCGGCGTCTCGCGGTTGTCCTGGATGTAATACTTGTCGCCCATCGAGGAGACGGTCTGCGGGGCCTCCACGTCCATCGCCCAGTGCACGATGTCGAGCCAGTGGACGCCCCAGTCCGTCATGTGGCCCCCGCCATGGTCCCAGAACCATCGCCAGGTGCCCCAGCGCTCGAAGTTCATGTCGTCGTCGAGGAAGACGCCGAACCGGTTCGGGTTGAACGGGTGCTCCGGTGCCGGACCGAGCCACATGTCCCAGTCTAACTCCGCCGGCGGCTCGCTGCTGGGCGGCGATCCGACGCCGTCCGGATGCGCGTTGCTTGCGTTCCAAGTACGGACGAAGCTGATCTCTCCGATCGCGTCGTCCCGAATCATCTCGACGGCCTCCTGGAAATGCCGGCTGGCCCGCTGCTGCGTGCCGAGCTGCACGATCCGGTCGTTCGCCTGGGCGGCGTCGACCACCCGGCGTCCCTCCTCAACTGTCTCGGCGAGGGGCTTCTCGACGTAGACATCCATCCCCTCCTCGCAGGCCCGAATCGTGGGGATCGCGTGCCAGTGGTTCGGCGTCCCGACCACGACCGCATCGATGTCGTCGCGCTCGACGATGCGGCGGAAATCCGTGTAGGTGTCCACGTCGCCCTCGACGATGTTCGTTGCGTACTGGAGGTTCGGCTCGTACACGTCTGCGAGGGCCACGATCTCAGCGTCGGGCTCCTGCTGAAAGCCCGAGATGTGGTACCGCGTGATCTGTCCGACCCCGATCATGCCGAGGCGGATCCGCTCGTTGGCCCCCATGATGCGACCATAGCTGATGGAGGGCATGGCGAGGGCCGTTCCGGCGGCCCCGGCGGCGAGGGTCTTCACGAAGTGCCGGCGAGAAGGCGAAAAGTCAGACATAACGGTGCGTGGAATTGGAGAGGGGACAGCATGCTTGCGGCGCGGGGCACATCCGTCAGCGCCTCGCGTCGGCCACCCCGAAGGCCCAGGCGCTGGCGCACGTCTCGGAGCGATGGACGAGGCACCTGTTTTGGTTAGACTGTGAGTGTACGACCTACGGGACCCTTTCTCAACACGGCAGCAACCCCTGATCCCCGATATAGAGTTGCTTTGTCTGCCGGAAAGTAGAGCTTTGAGAATCAGTCTGAAGCAGCAGGCAATTGATGCGATGGCCCTGGCTTCGTGTGCATCCGGGTTCCCTTCCTACTTTTTTGCCTGTCAGTTGGGTACATCTCGGACATTCCAACCCCCAGATTTATCCCCGCGGTGTGGGACTGCCCTGCGTCCCAGCCTCACTCTTCGTCGGGTCCCCAGTCCAGCTTTTCGGGCGCACCTCGGAGCCCCTTTCCGAGCAACCAAGAACTGGCAATCCTCTACCCCCGAAAACGGGGCGGACTCCCGTTCGTTTACGTGGGCACAGTGCGAAATCAAAACAGTCTCTCAGCCCTGGACCAAAGGGTCCGGCGGAGGGGCAAGAAGAACCACCTCCATCGGGGAGGGCGATAGACCGCTTCATTCAGCCTGAGCCTAACAACCTGAGATGAACAATTCTGAGACCGATGAGCCGGACCATCCGTCGGGCTCGGTATACGAGAGGTGTGTCCGGGAAATTGAAGGCCTGCACCAGTTCTTTGAGGGCTGGCTCAGCGGTGGGCTGCTGAATACAGATGAGACCTTTCGTCGTCTTGATCGAGCGCTTGCACCAGAATTTCAGCTGATTCATCCCTCTGGAGGGTGGCGAAGTCGCGACGATGTTCTGACGGGACTCCGCCAGGCTTATGGCTGCCAGCCGGGCCTCGCTATCGAGATCGAAGACGTCCGGCTACGCCAGGAGAGAGGGGAGCTTGTCGTCGCAACTTACGAAGAATGGCAACTGAGCGAGAGAAAGGAGGATGGGCGCCTCAGTACGGTTGTGTTTGCCAGGTGCTCGGAGGACCCAGAGGGTGGCCCAAATGGTCTACGCTGGCTTCACGTCCATGAGACCTGGCTGCAGGAGCCCGATGGGTGAGGAGCCGCCTGCAGCATGAATCTTGCGGTCCTCAGGCATGGGCCTGGGTTCGGGCCGCAGCTTTCTGGGCCAGCGCCCGGCACGGCCCATGCTGCCCTGAGCCGTCGTCCTTCGTGCGCTGTGAGCTACATGTGAGCTGCATCTGCCTGTGAGCTACCTCCGGAGCGCCCTTACCTACGGGGCGGCCCTATTTCTGATTGCCCTGCTTGTGCTTTTCTTCGGCGGCCTTCTCCTCAACGGCGGGGCCGCTCCACCGGGCCGTGGGGCCGGGTGGGGGGGAGGCCTCCCCAGTGCGGCTCCCGCGCAGACAGGGCTTCTCCTCGCGGCCCTGTGTCTGGGACTGGGCCTGGGTTTGGCCTGCCAGGTGCAGGCGTCCTGGGGAGAGAGCGCCGCGGCCCTGATCTTGTGTCTCAGCGCCCTGCACTTCTCAAGCCCGGGGGGAGTGGAAGGGCTCCGCCAGGTCCTGTGGCAAATCGACTGGCTCTGGAGGGAGATTCCAGGTCCCGGCCCGGGCTGGTCCACGACACTCCCTGTGGCTTTCAGCCGCACGTGGGACCTCGGCCGCGATCGAAGCTGAAAGAACGCTCACGCAGGGCCTGCCGCGCAGGTGGCCCGAGGGCAGACCAGGGCGGGACGATCCCCGGGAGCCGTTGCGGTCGCTGGCAGGGAGCGCTCGTGGAGACAGACTATTCGAGGTTTACGTCGGCTCCGACCCGCTCCGCCAGCGCCTCGAACTGCTCCTCGGTAACGGCGATAAATATCCGGTCCACGCCAGTCAGGTCGTGCTCGTCGGACTTGATTCGGTTGGTGCTCCCACCGGGGTCGTCGGTTCCTCGGTTGCCGTTGAGGGAGATGAAGGTGTCGATAGGATCGGGGCCGTCTACGGCCTCTACGACAGCCTCACGGGAGACCCGAAGCGCTCCGGCAAAAGTGGAGGCCATCCCGGTGTAGAAGCCTCCATACGTCCTGAGGGAGTTGTCTTTGCTGCTATCAAATTGGTCTTGAGTGTGGGGTCGGGCGGATTGGCCGCGCATGCAATTCGGTTGGGTTTGTCAAAGAATAATGGATTGCCTATACGGACGCAGAGTCGAAGTTGATCGCAGGAAGGCGTAAAGTTGATGAATCATATCGGTAGCATGTCGGGGCAGGGTGCCGGACACCTTCCAGTCACCGACCTGAACGGTGAGGCTCGAGGCAATTCACCGGACTTCCCGGAGAGAGACTGTCACCATCCTCTGGTCCTGTAGGTCTGTACAAGGCCTCAGGCCCAGGCGGAGCAGAAGGGCTCTGGCAGGTGTCGAGGCAAATAATACCATCTGCGAACGTTAATGATGCACTCTCCGCCGGGGACGCACGGCGGTCGGCGCCGCCCGATCGTAAATGGAGGCCTGCCGGGATGAGGTGAACCAGCGGCTCAAACAAGAAGTTCGATCGTCATCTCCAACGCCTCGAGAGACCAATACCATCTGCGCCAAATCGTCGTGCACATTTTGAGCGACCGGCGCAGTCAGCAAATGGAGGCTGAAGCGTAGACCCTGCCGCTATCTCGATGTAGAGACGACCGGCGGGTCGTCCCTGCGTGGACTGCGACCGACCGGCCTCGATCGTGGAGCCGGAGAAGCGGAAGAAACGGCGACGCATCGAGCGGATCTTTGAGGACTTCTCCAAGTGGGTCGGCAACGCGGTGACGATCGAGGAGGAGGCTTACATTTAGGTTGTGGCTGTGCTCGTGGGCGCGGGGAATCCCTCCTCGTGAGGGTAGGTGCCAGCCGCGAGAAACGGTCGTGGGGGGCTGCGGTTATATTCCACCGACGCAACCAGACTGAATCCAGACCGGATCCTCATGCCGACGCTCACGATCAAGGGTGTTCCGCCGGAGCTCCACGAGAAGCTGAAAGAGCGGGCCGAGCGCCACCGCCGCAGCATGAACAACGAACTGCTCACCATTCTGGAGCGCACGCTGACGCCGTCTCGCAAGTCCGCCGAGGAGGCCATCGCCGAGGCCGAGGCGCTCAACGACCGGATTGGGAAGACCTTTGACTCCTCGCTCATCGAAGAGAAAAAGCGGGAGGGCCTCGCGTGATTGTTGTCGACAACGACGTAATCAGCTACTTCTGGCTGGACGCCGGTCGGACAGAAGCGGCACGCAGGGCCCGCACACGGGACGCCGACTGGCACGCCCCGCGCCCCTGGCGCTCGGGGTTCCGGAACGTGCTCTACCAGCACATGGCGCACTGAGGACTGTCGCGGGCCGATGCCCAGCAGATCGCGGAGACGGTAGAGGCCGACCTGGACGGCGCGACCTACACCGTCTCAAGCGCCGATGTCCTGTGCCTTTCAGATGAGGCCGACCATCCGACATACGATTGTGAGTACGTTGCCCTGGCGCAGGAACTGAACGTGACGCTCGTCACGGGCGATGAGACGGTCGCCGATCTCTTTCCTGCCCCGGCGGTGCTGCTGGAAGACTTTGCGGCGGGCGGCGGGTAACAGTCGAAACCGCTGATCTCACCGGCGCGGAGCCGAGATAGGAAGGGCTCTGCCTGTCGCTAGCGCTGGACGTGGGAGACGTGAACTCCACGAACCGCTGTGAGTCGATTACAGCTCTGACAGTACACCTGACAGTACCGATATTTGGGTTTGACCCCACAGTCACACCTCGAAACCCCGCTTCAGCACCCGCAGACGTAGAAAATGCCCGCCTCGACGGGGAGCCAAGACGGGCATCAAATCGTGCGCTCGGGACGGTTCGTACGACGCGCAATATCTTGTAAGTAATTGTTTCCCAAATACTTATCGTCTCGTATCATAATCGGTTACTCGCACTTAATTGCACGACTTTGCAACCTAGTCCTGACAGTACGCCTGACAGCTCTCTGTGCGTACTCCCGGCGATTATGGCCCCTGTTCCCGCTTGCCGAGCACGCCGTCACGGTCGTGCTTTCAAGTAGCGTCGACGGCCCCGTTGCTCTGGACCCTAAAACGCAGCGGAGAACGTCCGAAAACATCAGTTTCCACAAATGTAGACACTGGGAACTGGTCCACTTCATCGGGAACTGGTCCACTTTCTGGGTCATCACGGACTGAGAACCAGAGATCGAAAAAGAGTATTCGGGGTGACGAGACCACGTCTCCGAGAAACCCACGTTCCACCGTCGTCGTTACTTCGGCACTTTGCAACTGATCGGTACCGTTTCCTATCCATGGCCGCCATCACCCTGAAGGGCATTCCCGACGATCTCAAGGAGCGCATCCAGGAGCTTGCCGATCGGGAGCGTCGCAGCCTCACCCGGCAGGCCATCTACTTGCTGGAGCGGGCCGTCGCTGAAGAGCCAATAGGTTTCCCGCGGGCCTACAACCTGTTCCGTGAGAAGCGTGGCCCGTCGCCTCTTGAGGAGGGCGACCTCAGCGGGTTTCGGGGCAAGGAAGAGGGGCGCCCGGTCGATCTGTAAGGGCGGCAGTCAAGACAAACCCCAGGCTCGCTCCCATTTCCGTACGTAGGTTCCTTCTGTCAGAACCCCGTTATGATCCGTTACTGACTGGAGACGGGTATGGGCAGCGGCATCGCTGTCACAAGCTCTGCGTACACATCGAAGTGATTGCTATGCACCAATCTATCGAGGAGCATCGCAAAGAGATTCTCCAGCTGGCCCAAAAGCATGGGGCTCGGAACCTACGCCTCTTTGGCTCCGCGGCCCGTGGGGAGCAGCGCCCCGAGAGCGACTTCGACATACTCGTGGAGATGGAGGAGGGGCGAAGTCTCGTGGACCATGTGGCGTTGAAACAAGACCTGGAAGACCTGTTGGGTCGGGAGATTGATGTTGTGACTGAACGATCGCTGCACCCGCGGCTTCGAGACCGCGTGCTTCGGGAAGCGGAGGCGTTGCAATGAGCCCGTCGGACGACGCCTTGTACCTGGACCATATCTCTGAGCGAATTGAGCGCATTGAGTCCTGTGCGGAGCGGGGTCGATCTACGTTCGAAGAGTCTCATGTCCTTCAGGACGCGGTCATCCGCAACTTTGAGGTGATTGGGGAGGCGGTAAAGCAGTTGTCCCCGGAGATTAAGGAGCAGTATTCTGAGGTCCCTTGACGCCGCATTGCCGGATTCCGAGATGTCCTGATCCACGACTATATGGGCGTTGATCTCGAAGAGGTCTGGAACGTGATCGAGAGCGACCTCCCGGAGCTCAAAGAAACGGTGAATGCCATGCGGGAAGATCTTGGAGGGAAACAGCCGTGAGTTCCCGTCAGCCGGCGCCTTCCATCGCTCGTAGGATGAGTCACGGATTGGCTTTTCGGTGAGAACACTCGGCCGCTTTGGGCGCTTCGTATAGCCGTCCAGGCCCGAACGGAGGTCCCATCTTTGCTCCGTGGTTCCGGGTTCGAGGGCCCGTGCGGCTCCGGCACTGACGGAACAACGTTCATGCGATTATCGGCGCCATGCCTGGACTCTACTCTCCAGGAACGCCCCCAACCGACGGCACTTCGATCTCGTGCCGAATGCACTGCTCGCGCACCGTCGACTCGTTGACGTCCAGCCGGCGCGCGGCTCCTGCGATGCTGCCCTCTTCGTCGATTGCCTTTCGGTAATCTTCAGCGTCGAACCCGCGACGGCCACCCCCACCTGTGCCCTCGCTTTTTCGCGCGGGGACCGAGAGGATTTCTTCCTCCTCTTCCTCGAGAAGACGGGGTGGTTCGTCGGGGTCGAACCACCAGGCGGGGAGGGACTTGTCAGCCTGTTCTGCCGCGGAGCGCTCGGGAAGCTTTTCCTCGAGGTCCTCCGGCAGCGTTAGGCCCATGGACTTGGCCGCCTCTTCCATGTCGGTGGTCTCCTCAACCTCGTGCCGCGCGTACATCATCGATTGGGCACCGCGGCTATGCCCGAAGCGGCCTTGAAGACCAGCGATTGAACCGCCGCCTTTCATGTAGTGGACGGCAAACGTGTGGCGTAAGTCCTTGAGGCGAACCCTCTCCTCGAACCCTTCGTCGGGCGTAAGGCCGGCGTTCTTCCGCGCCTTTCGCCACCGGTAGTCAAGCTGTCCCTCCCGCAGGTCGAAGGCCGTGTCTCCGGTGCTGTTCTCGAACAGCAGTTTCAGGGCGAAAAGTGCGACCGGGGCAAGCTATAGGCTTCGCCGTCGGGACTCGGATTTGGGATCCCGGACGAAGAGGGTCCACTTGTCGAAGTCCACGTCGCGGCGCTGGATACGAAGGGCCGGCGTTTTGTCGATTCCCGTGGAGGTAGTCAGCACCAAGAACATGCGCACTTCCCATTCGCTTGCCGAGACGACGCGGCGGACGTCGCCGGGCGTGAGCCACACCTCCCGCCGGTCGTCTTCACTGGGACGGTCGACTTCGGCGAGGATTTGATGGGCGTCCGCCTCGCCGAGCCGGTGGCGCAGAAACTTGGAGATGAACCCGTAGGGGCCGTTCCGGACCGTGTTAATGATTCCTTACGACTCGGCTCATTCGGGACTCTCACCCTATAGCCTGTGAGCTTGCATGGCACACAAGAAGAAATGCCCGCTCCCGATTAGGCCGGGAAGCGGGCATGTGATTTTCCGTTCTTCGCGGGAGGACCCATGAGCGTCGGCAGTGCGGGCCTTGGCGCGTGGCCCAACAGAGGTCCGTTTAATCCTCTTGGTAACGAGGAGATGTTCTCACCCCTGTCCCTCTAAGTTCCTGGGAGACAACGGCGCGCAGCGCGATTTATACGAACCCCCCAGATCGCAGGGTGTCGGCAGGGCCTCCATCCGTGAAGGGCGCGTGAATCAATTCGCCTAAATCCTTGGAAAGCCAAAGAGCTACGCTGTCTATACGAACCCCCCGGGTGTTCGGGGGCTGAGAGGTTCGTATAGCGCAGTGAATTCACCACGCCATCGGTGAATTCATCCACTAGCCGCAAAGAGACGAACGGCCGGGACAAAATCAACCGCGTTTCGGCCCGGGTGGGGCGGCCCGAGAGGGTGTGCGCGGCAGGGGAACCCATCTGCGGGTCGGCAGGGAAGGGGACGCTGTTCTCTAGAGTGGACGAAGTAGACAGCGGTGGGGTGGGTGCAGTGGAGGTACGAGTGTGCACCGTTCTCCGACGCGATCCCACACCGCGCTCCCTCGTGAAGACCATCGTCCTCCTCCGAAGTATGCCCCAGACACATCGGCCACTGAGTCCTTCGTAAGGTCGGTGTCGAGGATCCGGGCTACAGGTGCTCGGGAAAGTCAGGCACGATCTGAGAGCCGTTCATTTCCTTTTCCCCGAAAAACCGCACGTGGCCCTCCTCATCGACGACCCACACCTCGTCGGCACCGACCTTCCGGTAGAGGCGACGCTTCTCGTGCATTTCCTCCCACTCGTTGTTCGCGGACATCACCTCGATGCAGATTTCCGGGGCAAGCGTGGGCGGCTCGCCGGTCTTCTCCATCTCCGTGCGCCGGTCGCCCGTCACCCATATGACATCCGGCACTCGGATCCCTGCCTCAGTGGTGAGCGGAAACTCCGGGAAAGGGCGCCCCTCGGCTGCGTGCTCATACAAGAGCTCAATGACGTCGCCCTGGATATACGAGTGGTCGGAGCGATGGGGACTCAAGACGATCTGTCCTCGATGGTTGGTTTCGACTTTGTAGGGGAGTTCCCGGAGGCTCGGGTCGGCGACGATCTTCTGCCACCGCTTCTGGTGCTCCTGGGCCGGGGTGGTCGTGGTTGACATGGCTAATCATGCGTTGTTCGAAGCACCTACTTGAATGGGAGGGGGGCTGGAGGGTTCTCAGCCAAGGTGGGTCTCGATCTTTCATGCAGAACGAGGTTAGGAATGACGCTGGCACGACCAATCTGTGCTTCACGAGGGAGTTTCGGCTCGTGGCCTCTGGTGTCCCCTCTTCCATCGAATGCTCGGCTTCAATGAGGACATACAATTTGAGTTGCGTACGGAGGCGTCTGTCAGTTCGACCGTGTCCCGGACCGATTTGCTCGACCTCGTCTCAACCCCCCTCTGGGCCAATGACTCTCACAAACGAACGCCCCACCCCGACTCAGTGTCGGGACGGGGCGTTTCAATCCTCTTCTACTCCGAGGAAGTCTTCTGACCCTGTCCCTGTAAGTCCC